>DAOWHK010000217.1 GCA_030641465.1 Parachlamydiales bacterium
TCGAGACCGAGTTTTCCTGCTAGAAGATCGTAGATTTTAAGCCCAATACCATAGAAAGGACCCTCCCAAAAATGGTAGTTAGGGACACAGAAGGCTCTATGGCAAATGAGATGAGGCGCATTTTTACAAAGAAGTCCTCGCTCTTTTAGAGCTTCTAAGACAAGCCCGATATTTCCTTTTTGCAGATAGCGCAGCCCTCCGTGAATGAGTTTTGTGCTGCGAGATGAAGTTCCTTTTGCAAAGTCATGTTGCTCAAGAAGGAGCGTTTTATATCCTCTTGAGATGCTGTCAACAGCGCACCCAAGGCCTGTTGCACCGCCGCCAATGATGATAACGTCCCAAGAGTTTGGATTGTTTTCGATCTTGTTAATCATCTCCTCTCTATTCATTGCGAAGCCCTTCCATTTCTTCAATCATTGGATTTTCAAAGAGGCTTGCGCATTTTACGGCAAGGCTCCATTTGCCCTGATATTCTTCTGCTTGCTGTTTTGTGATTTTCGGAAGGTAGCTTTTTTCTTTTTTCCAGATCGCTTCGATCTCTTCTGTATTTTTCCAAAATCCTGTGGAAAGGCCTGCTAAAAATGCCGCACCAAGAGCTGTGATTTCCTTCCATTTGGGGCAGGTGATCTCTTGCTGGAGAAGGTTGGATTGCATTTGCATAAGGAGGGAATTTTCGATGGCACCTCCATCTACGCGAATCGATTCAAGCGAAATATGTGCATTCTCAAGCATAGCATCAATCACATCCGTCACTTGATAGACGATTCCATCAAGCGCCGCTCTTGCAATATGAGCGGCATTTGTACCTCTTGTCATTCCGAGAATTGCTCCTCGAACAAAAGGGTCCCAGTAAGGAGCTCCAAGACCTGTAAATGCGGGAACAAAATAAACTCCCTGGCTATCTGGAACGTTTAAGGCGAGCTTTTCCACTTCAGAGGCGCTTTTTATGATACCAAGCGCATCTCGCAGCCATTGCACAACAGCACCTCCAATAAAAACGCTGCCCTCTAATGCATATTCGATCTCAGCGCTTGTTTGACAGGCAATAGTTGTGAGCAATTTTTGTTTGGAGATAATAGGTTTTTTTCCAGTATGCATTAAGATGAAGCAGCCAGTACCATAGGTTACTTTGCACATGCCAGGTTTCGTGCAAGATTGCCCAAAAAGTGCTGCTTGCTGATCTCCAGCGACCCCACCAATAGGAATGGGCTGGGAAAAAAGAGAGGTTGCAGTCACTGCATAGATTTCACTCGAGCGCTTGACTTCAGGCAGCAGGGCTTTTGGAATGGAAAAAAGAGCAAGAAGCTCCTCGTCCCAGCAGTTTTCATGGATATTGTAAAGAAGCGTTCTTGAGGCATTTGTGACATCTGTTGCATGGACTTTGCCCCTTGTTAAATTCCAAAGAAGCCAGCTGTCAATTGTTCCAAAAGCAAGTTCTCCTGCGAGTGCTTTTTCCTTGGCACCACTGATGTTTTCAAGCATCCAGTGGATTTTCGTCGCGGAGAAATAAGGATCAAGAAGAAGTCCTGTTTTTTCATGCACAAGATTTTCATGCCCGGCCTCTTTTAAGTGTTTGCAATATTTCGAGGTGCGACGATCTTGCCAGACAATTGCTGGGTAGATAGGAATTCCTGTTTTTCGATCCCAGATAACGGTTGTCTCTCTTTGATTTGTGATTCCAATCGCTGCAATATCGCTTGCTTGGATGTTGGATTTTGTTTGAAGCTCTTCGATTACATATTTTTGGGTGTTCCAAATTTCTTCTGCGTCGTGCTCAACTCTTCCAGGTTTTGGGTAGTGCTGCTTAATTTCTTTTTGCTTAATCCCTACTATATTGCCTGCGGTATCTACAAGAATTGCCCTACAACTTGTAGTTCCTTGATCTATTGCAAGTATATACTTCATATATAACGACCTCTTTAATTGCACTTTTGTTACTAACATTGTTGAAGTCAATAAATTTCTTGAATTATTATCGACTTAATTTTAATAAACAATAAATAAGAGAAATAAGTAATGAGTATTTTTATTGGAGAATTTATTGGAACCCTGCTTCTTATTCTTCTTGGCAATGGCGCTGTTGCAAATATCTTACTAAAGCGCTCTAAGGGAGAGCTTGGTGGCTGGATTGTAATTAGTGCTGGCTGGGGATTTGCTGTTGCAATCGCTGTCTATGCGACTGGCTGGGCAAGTGGGGGACATATCAATCCTGCAGTCACACTTGGCATGGCTCTTGCTGGAAAAACCGCCTGGAAGCTTACTCCCATCTATTTTGCCGAGCAAATGCTTGGAGCAATGAGCGGAGCTTTTCTTGTGTGGATGACCTATTATATGCATTTTAAAATTTCGGATAACCCGATGCATAAACTCCTTATTTTCTGCACTCTGCCAGGAGTTCGAAAAAGGCGCTGGAATTTTTTTACAGAAGTTATTGCAACAGCCGTTCTTCTAGTGGGTGTACTTGGAATTTTCGATATACATAATGGCCTCGGAAGTGGATTCGGTCCCTATGCCGTTGGAATTTTGGTATTTAGCATTGGCCTATCCCTTGGAGGGCCAACAGGTTATGCAATAAATCCTGCAAGGGACTTGGGACCACGGATTATGCATGCGATTTTACCAATTCCCGGTAAAGGGAGCTCTGATTGGGGATATGCCTTAATCCCAATTCTCGGGCCCTTTGTAGGTGCAATTATTGGTGCTTCAACCTACCTGTTTCTTATTAAACCTCTTACGCCTTTATCGTAATAAAAAAGCGCCCTTTAGTTTAATAATTACATATGTTATAATTATTTATTATTAAATGAAACTAAGGTTTGTTATGTCAATAAATGATTTACCATATGATGCTTTAACTTGTTTATTGCCGCTTGTGTATGATCCGGTTCAAAGTCCTGAAGCAAGCTTGGTATGTAAAGAGTGGAACGAGATATGTAATACAATTACACGAGTTTATCTAAGTCAGATCGTTCCAACTTCATCAGATGATCCAAAAAATACTCGTGCACGAAAAATATTTTTGACAAACGCAAGGCTTTTGCGCCATTTAAAGCCAGATCAAGCCCTGCCCCTTGCTCATTATCCTGGGATGATAAGTCAAATAAAATCAGAAGAACGAACGTGGTCAATTCATATGATTCGATCAGGAGAAGGTGGTGATGATTTTTTAGAAGCGAACGGACATCTTTCAAGAATTGAAGACCTTGTTCAGGTAATAGTGTCGAGTATGGAATTAACAGGCATTAGGCTCGTTAGAATAGGTGTTCCAATGGTGCCAACTCCAATGATTGAGGTGCTCAAAAGCTGTGAAACGATTAATTTTGAAGGGAATAGGATTAAATATTTACCAGAGGAATTTTGGGGCCTTACGAAGTTAACACGACTTAATCTTAGTCATAATATGTTAAATGAATTGCCAGAAGAGATTGGGAGGTTAACAAATTTGGAGCGTCTTGATCTTGCTAATTTGGGGCTTTGTCAGCTTCCACTGGAGCTCTCAAGTCTTGGAAAATTACGCACTTTAGAAGTTAATCGCAATCAATTTATGGAGGTACCACAAGTACTTGAGAAAATGCCGGAGCTTACAAGGGTGAATCTTGACGATAATCCGATTCAACTCCAAACAAATCTTCTGGAATAGGCCCTCGCTCGCCAAATCGATCTTTCGAGGGGCAGATAGAAAGGAGGCTTGAACCTCTTGTAGTTGAACTACAAGAGGTTAGACAGACTTGATCGCAAAAGCGTATGGAAAGAGTGCTTGTGACGATCATCCAACATGGGAAGGGGTTCATGTTTTTCACAGGTGAATTAAAGAAAAAATGATAGCGTGCTCATAGAATTTTCAAGACTCTTTTCTGAATCGAATACATGGAACTTGCCATATTCAGGATTCGAGAGTTCGAAATTTTTCCCAGTGTTTATCGCGAGTGTAGCACAGTTTTCATAAACAATTTTTCTTTCAGGAGGAGTAAGCTGAAAAAAATGATAAACAAGTGGAGCTCTAATGCCAACGCGATCAGAATGTGAGAGTTGTATTTTCACATTGCTGTGTGCAAGTGTATCAGGAAGAGCTGTTAGCGGATTCTCGCAGAGACTAATGAGTGTTAAATTCTTAAGGTTGCCGATTTCGGAAGGAAGTGTTTTTAGGTGATTTTTCACAAGGCTTAACTTCGTTAAGTTCGTGAGGTTGCCGATTTCGGGAGGAAGTATTGCCAGGTGATTGCTATGGAGCATTAATTCCTTTAAATTTGTGAGGTTGCCGATTTCGGGAGGAAGTGTTGCCAGCTTGTTAAGAAAAAGGTCTAAGGTTGTTAAATTCGTAAACAGACCTATTTCGGGGGGTAAAGAATGAAGGTTTTTACCCTGTATTGAGAGTTTAGGTAGATTTATTACCTCAGGTGCTTGCATAATTTCATTCTTAAGGTGCTCTCTAACGTCTTCTAAAGATTGCCCCCTAAACCTATTTTTAGGTAAACGAAAACGTAAACCCATCCTGAATTGTATGGTGTCTTCACGTTTAGAAGCTTTTATAAATCGCTCAAGGGAAAATGGAAATAGGTGACGCGGTTTTTGAAGAGCTTTTTTCATTGTCTGCTTATATTCTTTTTGAATTGTCGTTAAATTTGCATCAGTAAAAGGCCGACCAGGATTTAGGTAACTCCAAACCTGTTGCAACTCTCTCTTAACGACACTCTTTGTTTGATCATTCCAATCCTTTGATACTCTACTAGTCTTTGCCGGAGCGCCCACTTTTTTTATTATATATTGCTTTACTTCCGAAGGAAGTGGGGAGAAATAATCTGCTTTATTTTGAATAGTCATATAATTACTTTTTTTGAATTTCAATAGTTTTATTATAGATATTTTACTCTTTTAATTAAATGTAATTCATTTAAATTAATTTTTAACTAACAGATAAGGGTGGTTTAATTAGTGTTGATTTATACACAAACTTGAGCTTAGGTGTATTTCTTCGTACAGTTATCCAGGGCAGAATCTTCCAGACTTATCGGCGATAAAGAGCTCTTTGGTAATCATTGCCCCGCCAAGGCAGCGCTTATTTTCATAAAAAACTAAGGGTTATCTCAAGTATAGGTTAGAGCGTAGTTTAGAAGTTAATTTATTAAAAAATCTTGTATATATTTGAAGTATTTCATAAAGTTTTTCTTTTCAATTTGAATGTTTTTTGTTAAGGAAGGTTTTTTTATGAATCCGATGGAATTTGGAAGAGGTAATTTACTGGGTTCTGGCTTTTTGAGTGAAGAAGAAGAAGAGCTCGACCGTTTGGCTGAAGCGGTGCATGGAGGACGAGATGATGTTTCTGAAATTTCAGCTTTTAGCATTGCCTCATCACAATTTTTCTCTACAGATAAAGTCGAAATCGCAAGAAAGTTAAGAAAGAGAATTGAGGAATTAAATCCTGGAGTGACTGTGATTGTTCGTAACAACCGTTCTATCACAGTAGAATTAGAAGGAGAACAAGCGGAGGTCAAGAACACAGCACTCCGTTTGACACTTCAACAGCTCTTCCCTGACCTTGTAGTGCAAGATGAGGCGTTACAAATTCCATGGGGTGCGCTACTCGATACGCAAGTGCGCCGTATCCAACGCCTATTTGCAGAGTCTGAAAGCACGTTGTTAAGGGCTCAGGAGCAAAGGAGAGCTTTAGCGGAAGTGACAGCTCAAAACGCGAGCTCTAGAACTCAAGTTCCAATTGATCGCGATGATCGTTTTATTAGATCTGATTTAGAAAGACCTCCTGGCAGTTCCTATAGCAGCGCGATTTTTATTGAGCAGGCAACAGGAAGACGCTGGATCGGTAAAGCTGAGCTTCGTAGAACAGAAGAAGAAACAGAAGGCATCGCTTGTAAAGAGATCGTTGCTTCAGACATTTATGCCTACTATGGAGCTAATGTGCCTAAGACTTGCCTTTCTCGTCAAGAGCTTGCAAACACCGGTTTAGAAGAAGATACTGGGCGTATGGCCATACATATTATGTCAGAGCTTTTTGAAAACTATCACGACTATAAAGATCAAAGAGATTTTAATGGGGCTTTTCCAAATCCCTTAGGAAACATTTGCAGAGAAGATGGAACACTTGTTAGAGAGCAGGGGTTAGGACGCATTTTAGCGATTGCTCACTTCATTAACGATTTTGATGTCATTGCAGCGGGAGGTAATATTGGCTATCAGCTCTTAGACGGGCCAGAAGATTCTTATGCAAAGAGCGTAAAAATAGATCCTGGAAATGCATTTTTTCAATCGGATCCTCCAATTGTTGTCCCAGATCGTCATTTACATATCGGTTTGCAAGCAGTCCCCAACCAAATAGTTTTTGATACGCTTCCACCTCATACGAAAGAAGAATTTATTTTGACGCTTCAAGCAATAGTTAGCAGCAGTGAACTAGAGCTTGCGCGCTTTTTTCATAGGCCAGGTGGAGAAAGATTTTTACTCCATGATGGACGCACTTTGCGAGGCCTTACAGATCAATTAATTGCAATGCAAGAGCGCATTCGAAGGGAGTATGCCCCTGAGCTTGCAGAGAGTCAAGCGCGCTATCGCGATCTATGTCAAGAAGAGCAAGTGACGCTACTGCAAAGCCTTGAAGAAAATGTGAATGCAGCTGATGAATTAATATTAGACGAAGAAGCCATAGCACAAGCTGCATCGCATTTACAGTATGTAGCTTTGGAGCGTATTCAAAGAGATCGAGAGCAAGTTGCAAGGCAAGTTCTAA
>DAOWHK010000051.1 GCA_030641465.1 Parachlamydiales bacterium
AAGAACAATACAAAGTAATTTTATACTACTCTCCTAACTGCCCTTTTTGTAAAAAAGTATTTGCTAAATTATCAGAAATGAAGAAAACGATTCCTCTAAAAAATACACAGACTCAATTAAATAGAAATGAGCTCATTAAGATCGGGGGGAAGAAACAGGTACCCTGTCTTGTAGTCAATGGAATACCACTCTATGAATCAAATGACATCATTCATTGGCTCAAAACTCATCAGAATCAATATTAATCTGAATCCACTCAAGAAGCAGAGCGTCCATCCAATAAAACCCAAAACGCTTGGTTGGGCGCCCTAAAAAACCTAAATGCCCCCCTTCTTCCGTTGTCATTACCTCAACGTTACTTGGCACATCAACATCTTGCAGTGATTCACTATCAACAATCGGATCATCTTTTGAAAGTAAGATATTACAGGGCACAGAAATTTTATGAATATAGTATTTCGAGCTGCTATCTTTATAATACTCATCGACATCTGAAAAACCCCACTCGGGTGCTGTGAATTTTGCATCTAATTCATAAATACTCGTCTTTTTCGGAATTTTTATTTCTCTAAGAGCTTTATAACGAGACTTTCTATACTCAATCTCAGACCTTAAATATTGGAAAAACATTCTATGATAAAATCTAGAGCATTTTAGGGAGAGCCTTTTTACACTATCATGCAAATCCATTGGAGGATTGACTGCAATCACCCTAGAAACAAGCTTGTTCGCATGCGATTCAAGCTCTCCTGCAAGCTTCAAAATAATATTCCCTCCAATGGAAAATCCCAAGAGAACAATCGGCGAATGAGGGGTTTTTTGCTTTATCACTCTCAAGGCAGAGAGCACATCTTCACTAAGTCCTCCATGATAAAGCTTCTTTGCATGACCTTTTCCACTACCACATCCCCTCATATTTAGACTAATTGCACGAATTCCAAGCTTTGCAAGCTTTTTTGTCATTCGAATGAGATAGGGTGATCGATGAGATCCTGAATACCCATGGATCATTACAACAGTGACATCTGTTTCTTTCCACGTTTTTGGCACATATACTTCCATTGCAAGTCTATCACCACAAGAGACTTCAACATATTCTGTTTTAGATTTTGGCTTAATATTAAAAAGTAGCAAGGAAGCAATGATTGTTTGAAAATGACAACCAGTAAGCAATGGAAAAGGTTTAAAATTAGGTATGTCAGGCATAATTAACAAATAATAACGTTTATAATTATTATTATATTAATTTGTAATTATTCTGTAATTAAAATAATTAATTAAAAGGAATTGCCCAAAAGAAGACTAAACATTCCGTTCCGGGATTTTTTCTTCCTAAACTTGCATTCGATATATGGTAAAACTGAAAACCGAGCCTGGCTTTATTGGTAAAAATCCCAGCCATTTCGAAGGTTGATCGAAATTCCAGCGGATAATAAAGATTTTTACCTCCACCTTGGAAATAGATCCCTGGAGCAAAACTTGGGGTAATAGCGAAATGTTTAAAAATAAAATCAAAGGCAATACCCCCATAAAAATAGGAAGATCTTGTTCCTGTCATCATAGCTCCTACTAAAGGCCTTAGTAAAAAATGCCCTTTTCTGTAAATTTCCGCATTAAAGCGATATTCCGCTTGATATACCATCGTTTTAGGACCATGCAGCATATTAAAACCCCCGACACCAAGCATCAAAAGAGACGGCTCCTTTTCGGGCTTTGCATTTAAAATGGAAACAAAAAAGATCAAGGGAAGAAAGTATTTTAACATAAGTACTCAGTAATTGCTTTGCCAAACGCTGGCAAATCTTTGGGGGTTCTAGAACTAATAAGGTGACCATCAATCACTACTTCTTTATCTTCAAAAGTGGCCTTAGCTTTTATAAGGTCTTCCTTAATCGAGGAAGTTCCCGTTACTTTTTTTCCAGATAGAATGTTTGCATCTGCCGGAACGAGCCCCCCGTGACAGATGAATGCAATCATTTTCCTGTCCCTGTCACATTCTTTAACAAGGCTAAGAACGGCGGGCGTCACTCTTAATTGGTCTGGAGCACGGCCACCTGGAATGAGAATCCCATCGATTGCATCTACTTTGACATTTTTCACATCAATCTCAGTCTCACAAGGATAGCCATGTTTCCCTTGATATATTGCTGGATGAGAAAGTCCTGCAATAAGTACTTCAATTCCCGCTTCTTTCATACGTAAAATGGGATACCAAAGCTCTAAATCTTGATAGTAATCACAAACAAGCGCAACAATTTTTGGCACACTACCCCCTTGAAAGAATCTGTCTTTCTGCATCTTTTGGAATTAAATATTTCATTAAAGTCTCTTCAAATGCGTAAGAAGAGCACTTATCGCCGCAAGTGAAAAGATCCACAAAGCACGCATCATATTCTGGATACGTATGAATGCTCGCATGGCTCTCTTCTAAAAGAAGAACCATTGTTATCCCATCTCCTGAAAAAGTAAAATCAACCGTATCCAAAATACTAGCACCAGAGCTTGCAGCAGCATCTAACATACATTTTTTTAATGCTTCCGTGTTAATCAAGGCCTCATGATCACAATCATAATAGCTCGCAAGATAGTGTTTGCCAATAAACAGATGGTCTTCTGCCACCAGCTGGCCTAGGAAAATCAGGGAAAAATAAAAATATTTTAGCATAGTTCTCGGGCCTTTTTTTTGGAAGATTCTCTATAATATTAAATTTAATAAAAATCTCCTAGGTAAATTTGAAAATTATTGCTAAAATGATAACCTATGAAAACACAATCCACATCATTATTTGAAGCTCTAAGAGCTCTATACCCTGAAAGCTCTAAAAACACCCTAAGATCCTGGATCAAATGGGGTCGCATTTTAGTCAATGGAAAGGTCGTAGAAGCCCCAAGCACCTTAATATCTGAAAAAGATACAATTATTTTAAAAGCCAAGCCTAAATCTCTAGACCTCGAATTAGAAGTGCTTTATGAAGATCGGGATATTGTAGTAATTAATAAACCCAAAGGGCTCTTAAGCGTTGCAACGCACTTTGACAAAACAAATACTGTTCATGACATTCTCAAACGAAAATTTTACAAAAAACGTGTCTATCCTGTTCATAGATTGGATAGAGAAACATCTGGAGTTCTCGTTTTTGCATATACAGATACTGCAAGGGATCATCTCAAAGCACAATTTCACGAGCATAGTATTGGACGAAAATATGCAGCTGTTGTAGAAGGAAATCTAGAAGAACCCCAAGGAACCTGGGAATGTTATTTAGTGGAAGATCCTAACTACATGGTGCATGTTACAAAAAATGAAGGCGTTGGAAAAAAGGCAATTACGCATTTCGAAGTGATTGGACGGGGAAAAGAAGTAACCCTTCTTACGCTCACCCTTGAAACTGGCCGAAAAAATCAAATTCGCGCACATTGTAAAGATGTCCTACACCCCATCGTTGGAGATCAAAAATATGGATCTTCTATAAACCCCATCAGTCGCCTAGCACTACACGCCTATAAACTAAATTTTATTCATCCTACGCAAAAACGAATGATGCACTTTACCTCAGACATTCCCCTCTCTTTCTTAGGTCTTGTTAAACGAGGATAAAAATGAAAAAACTCTACCGCGATAGATGGGATAAAAAGATTGCAGGAGTCTGCGGCGGTCTTGGACAATTTTTCAATTTCGATCCAACAGTTATTCGGCTCGTGCTTACTTTTCTCTGTATTATTACAGGATTTCTTCCACTCATTATTGCCTATATTATCGCTTCTCTTCTCATTCCTCTGGGGCCAAAATCTTATATTCAACCAAACTGTAAAAAAATTTATAGATCTAGATCTAACCGCAAAATTTCTGGAATATGTGGAGGTCTTAGCGAAGCGCTACATATTGACGCTACAATCATTCGCATACTCATGGTCGTTTGCCTTTTTATAACAGGTGTACTCCCATTAATTATCGGCTACGTTATTGCGACTGTTATTATCCCAGAAAGCCCAAATAATTAGTGCTATTGACTTTTCAATACTAATTCAATATAATAAAGCCTTAATTAATTAGGTTTTTGTTATGAAAGATAATAACTCCCCCGCTCCCTGGAAAAGACTTTTCGCAAGGCTTTTTGACTACAGTTTCTTTTATTTAGTTGTCACGACCGCCCTTTATTGCACCCCATTTTTCCTAGAAGATTTTTTAGAAATTGGAATCGCAGCCCTTCTAATCTTAGTTCCTATTCTTTTTATTCCCTTTGAAGCGCTACTTATTAAACTATTTTCTACAACTCCTGGAAAAAAACTCTTTGGGATCAAAATCACCGATCAAAACGGGAAGAAACTTACCTTTATTACTTCGCTTAAGCGTAGCATAAGCGTGTGGATAAAAGGATTTGGCTGCGGAATCCCTATTCTAAATATTTTTTGTTTTTTCCGTTTTAGAAAAATCCTAAAATCTAAAGGGTCTGCATCTTGGGATCAAAAACTGCAAATCCAAGCAACATCCAAAAGAATCAGCAAAGTGCGAGCTATTTCAATAGCTGCCCTATTTTCTCTTCTATTTGGTACAATTGCCACGAAACAAAATCTCTATGAAATGTCCTTTACATCGCCAACCTCAATAATCACACAGTTAAAACAAGGGAAATTTCTTCTAAATGCGACGATTAAATGGGTAAAATTCGAGTCCCCAGAAGGCACTTTTGATATTAACTTTCCAAAAAAGCCTACAACAGAAACAAAAGAGCTTCCTATTCCAAACAGCAAAGAAACTCTTCCCTATACTGAGCACTGCTGCACGCCTGATGAAGAAACTCTTTATTCCATCAGCTATACAACGCTACCAAACAGTTGGCTCAAATGGAGCAGTGGTCTCGTTCTAAAAGGCTCCTTAAAAGTGCTGACAAAAAACATAGGTGGCACAAAAATAAAATCTAAAAAAAGTGCAAAATTTAAAAAGCATCCAGCGCTTCATTATACTCTTATCAAAGGGACCCAAGAAACTGCAGGAATGCTGATTTTAGTCAATGCAACGCTGTATAAAATCGATGTCAGTTACACACCAGAAAAAAAGCAAGAAGTGATGGAACACCTAAATGCATTTCTCGAATCCTTTCAACCAAAATAGGACTTTTTTTTAAGAAACTGCGCAGCTTGGCTGAGTATCTACAGAGTCTATCGCAGCTAAAAGATCCTGGTCACTTCCAAATAACTTCCGTTGTACAAATTCTTCATCAGGATGCATTTTGTGAAGTCTCTCTCTTACCTCATGCTTTTGCATAGCTTCGAGATTTGCAAACCTTAAAATAGCTTGAATATCTGTAGGTCCTTTTCCTGACAAACTAACTTCCTTTAAATTTTGACAATGCAATAGTGATCTTGGAAGATCGATTAAATGATTAAATGATAGATTCAAAAAAGTTAAATTTACTAAAGCTCCTACAGTTTCTGGAATCTCTGTTAAACGATTTGAACCACACCCTAAGTGCTCCAAATTAGATAAATTTCCTATTTCTGATGGAAGAGATTTAAGCTTGTTAGAGCTTAATTCAAGAAATATTAAATTTGTAAGCTTTCCAACTTCCTTAGGAAGCTCCGTAATATCATTTTTGAAAAAACTTAGCTTCCTTAGGTGGGTATAATTTAATAGCTCCGGCGGAACAGCAGTTAAGCCTTCATTATTAAAATTTCTCTCTTTAGATTCAGGGCTGTTTTTCAATTGCCGTTGATGTTCATGCCAAGCAAGATCGCATTGATTTTTCATACGTTGCATCATTTCATACAGGCGATTTTTGGAAAGACTCATCCTGCATTCTGGAGACATTGTAGATTCTGAAGTCATATAAAGATATTCATCTACTATCACTTGAAATAGCTCATAAATATGATTATGGCGTGTTTCAGGATTACTGAAATCAAATTGATATTCGCTAAGAATTTTTGGAAAAGGCTTTGATGAATCCTGAGCCCTCTGAAGTACCTCATTTAAATTCTGTTTGTGCAGGTTATTAAAAAGCTTACAGACTTTGGGAATCTCTGGATTTGTGATTTGATTTTCCAAAATCAAGCTCCATACTTCACGAGGTAGTGTATTTAGAGTAACTGATGACATAAAATTCTCCTTTAAGCTTTTAAGACACGCTGCAACAATTGACTGGAGAAGAAGAAACCCATTGAATCATTTGATCAAGTTTTTCCTCGTCTCCAAACAAATCATATTGAGTAAGCTCTTGGTTCTTACTCAAAAGCTGCCGGACTCTATCTTTTTGATCTGGACTAAGTTGAATGAACGCAAAAACTGTGGAAAGATCCATAAAACCCCGATTCTTGTCATTCATATCTAGATTTTTTAGTTTTTTACATTTATTTAGGGACTCAGGAAGATCTAATAAGCTATTACCTGATAAAAACAAAGCTTCAAGGGACGAAAGATTTCCAATCTCATCTGGCAAGGTTCGAAGCTGATTGTAGCTAAGATCAAGAGTAGTAAGACTTGTCAAACATCCTATTTCTTCTGGAAGTCTTGTAAGATTGTTATTACTTAATCTTAGAGATGTAATATTTTCTAAAACTTTTATTTCAGGTGGTAGGTATTTTAAGCAGTAATTTACTAAGCTGATGTCCTTAGGAAACAGGATATCGTTACTTACAAATAGCTTGAACAACTCTGGAGTCATAGCATCTCTTGGAAATAAAGCACCAAAAAACGATTTTGGATATTTCTTCGCAATCGGTTTAAAAAAATTCATTAAGTGTTCGTCCTCAATATGAGCAAACATCGCTAGAAAATCATCAGCTGAGTTATATTTTTTGTCATCAGTCTGAAAAGTTTTTAAAAATTCACCCTCAGCTTTTTTTATTTCATCGTAAGATTTAGTATTAAACCAGTCCTCTGCTTTTGAATGCTCTTTTAATAATATTGTTTGGTAATTAGAGGTGATTTTCCTAAATATTTGATAAATTCTCTTATTTGGGTATTCTCTTCGAGAATGTGTTTCATCCTGGTCAATTAAAAAGTAACAATTCTTTTGCTTCATCTTATTAAGACAAGGTTCTAGGTTATTCCGATGAATATCACGAAACAATATTGATACATTGGGAACTGCAGGATTATTTACATGATATTGTAAAATACCACTCCAAACTTCTACCGGAAAACTAACAGACATTAAAAAAAAACCACTAATTAATTAAAAATATAACTAATTATAACAAAACTTTTCATTAAATTAAAGTGATTTCCGAACTCTAGTGTACAGCCTTGATTATTAAGACCTTAAGGACTACTTCTTTTCAGCCATTGCATTGAGTCTTTGATACACCCCAATTCCAATAATAAATAGAATACCTGTAATAAGCACAGCTACGGGATAGAGAATTTTTGTAATATCGGTTTTTGCCATTTCAATTGTGAGAACAAGTCCCTCTAAGGAAAGGGCTGTTGCGATGATCATCGCAAATTTTGTAAGCGTTCTTCTTAGCTCTTGCGGCGGCCTGTCTTCGTCAGGCCTTAATACTTCTTCCACCATCAAATATTTTGCTACATCAATGACAGCAATGGAAAAAACAATAAGTCCTACTTCATCAAGAAGTAAATACACTGTAAATGTTTTAGATAGGATGTCTTGTGTAATTGTCCAAACTGTTGTGGCAATAATACAAAGAGATATAATGTATAAAATCGAACATCCTATTATATACCCCGTATTGGATATATTTGTAATAATTTTCGCTTTCTTTCTATTCATTATACACCTTTAATTTTGCTTTAATAATTTCAAATACATAATCAGTTGCAAATAATCAATACTTTTCTCTAAAGAGAAGCTATGATACGATGAGATTTATATAACATTACCCAAAGAAGTTTAATGGCAATAAGCAACGCAAAAAAACAGGAAAAGCGGGAGCGCGAAACGCATACAAATAGGGAAATTTTTTATAAAGGGAAAATTCTTACCTTTTATAGGGATTCCGTAGCCCAAGCTGATGGAACAATTCAAAATTATGAAATTGTTCATCACCCCGGCGCTGTAACGATGATTCCCATTGACCTTGATGGTAATATCCATTTTGTAAAGCAATGGAGGCGCGCTGCAGACAAAATTTTGATCGAACTTCCAGCTGGCACACTCGAAATGGGTGAGAGAATTGAAGATTGTGTCCAAAGAGAGCTTCAAGAAGAAATTGGATACAAATCCAACCAAATTATCCCGTTTGGAGGCTGTTATACAGCACCTGGTTTTTGCACAGAATATTTATATATGTATCTTGCACTTGATCTAGAACAAAGCGCTCTTATTGGAGACGACACCTCCGAAATCGACCAGCTCATCATCAGCCCTGAAAAAGCTGTTAAGCTGATTGAAAAAGGGGACATTGAGGATGCTAAAACAATCGCCGGTATTTTTCGCTATTTAAATTGGAAATCTAAGAACTAAAGAGGTTTTTTTAATGGAATCTAAACCTAAGAAAATCCTTCTCTCTTGCATTGCGCTACTTCTTCTTTTGATCGCTTTTACTCCCATGATCCTCACTTCAAATTTTGGAAAAAAGCGCATCCTTTCCTATCTTGAGCACTCCTGGGATGGTAAGATTCAAGTGGAAACCTTTAATCTTTCTACTTTTCATTCTCAATTTATTCAGAATTTTTCTTTTACATCAAATGATCATGCCATAAATTTCTCCGTTAAGGAAATAGTAATCGAAAGCTCTCTTCTTTCCTTTTTATTAAAAGGGGGAAATGTTGGAGAAATCCTAGTTGACTCCCCTAAATTAAATGTTTTCCCAAATATTTTTAGTAAACGCAGTCCTTCATCAGAAAAAAAAACCATTTTCCCTATTGCTGGCAACTTGAATCTTAAAGATGGGACAATATTTATTGATTCTTCAAATATCGCTAAAACTCGTTTTGAAAACATCAACATAACACTTGATCTGCAAACGAGTAGAAAACGTCTTGTTTTTGAACTTTCCTGTCAGGCATTTCAAAAGGGCACTGCGGGAAACTTCCATATTCAAGGCGACTTTACAAGGCAAAAGAGCTTTATAAACGATCTCAAGATGGATATTTCAAATTTCCCACTTGATAGTGTTGATGAGCTCATAGGAATCATTAATCCTTCCGCAAAAGGAAAGCTCACAAGCGCTCTTGGAAGCACCTTAAATGTAAACTTACAATCGGTATCAAATGGCAATCAATTAGAATATTTTTTCTCAGCATCATCACCTCTTCTTACTATTTCAAAAATCCATCTTACGCAAAATCAAACCCTCATGCTCTCTGGCATTTCCACAATTTCTTACAAACTCACAGAAGAATTCATTCAAAAATTCCTCGGAGATCAAAAAATTCTTCTAAAAAGTCCAGTCTATCTAAGTGGAACGATCAATGAACTTTCGATTCCAATAAAGCATGGTAGATTTCCAGACTTCAAACAAATCGTTGCAACTCTAAACTTTCCCTCAAACGATCTTTTTTTTACACGTATCCACGATCTCCTAGATGTCGATTTTAAAGAATTCACCTTTGATGTCACTGCAAATGGCCTAAAAAACATTGCAATTTCAGGTACATCGCTTGTCAATTTTGACGAAAACAGTCTGCTATTTCCTCTTACCTCTCAAAATATTAACCTCTCGTTTGATCTGATTGCAAATGCTCTTGATCCTTCTTTTCCAAAAATAGAACTTTCCCTTATTGGAGACTCTCTAAAAGCAACAATGCTAGCTGAACTTAACCCAGCAGGAGACGTTATTTTTCTAAAACCTCTTCTTATAGATCTAAAACCTGATCCCAAGCTTTTTAATACAAAGATGAATCAATATGACTATTTCCCTAAAATGGTTAGTAGCGATCCCATGCATTTGGAAGTGATGCCGGACCGATTAGGATATAAGCTAAAAGGAAACATTGATCGGATAAATTTCTCTTCGAAAAATGATCAGTATGGATTTCACCTTGCAAAGATTCTCTTAGATGGTAATTATCATCAAACAAGCAAAGCCTTAACGGTTGATTTCTCCGCAAATGCCATGGAAGAGGCGTTAGCAGTAGGTAACGTACAAGGATCTTTCGAATATCAAAATGAAGCGCTCCAAAAGTTTGATACGAAAATTTCAGATCTATCAACTTTAATCGTAGATTCTTTTTTCCATCTAAAACAAGAGCTTCCAAAAATTGTTGGAGAAACTATTAATCTTGACATTTCTTATGGAGAAGACCTCTATATCGCAGCCACCTGTCCAAACCTAAAGATGCAAGCCAATTTTAATCTTGGAACTGATCTCACTCTAAAACAAAGCCGAAATCCTATGAGTCTAGAGTGGAAAATGACAGATGCTGGTTACAGCGCAATGAATCGCCTTCGCAATAAACAAGGGATCACACATCTCCAACTTACAAAGCCTGCAAAAGTTTCCCTTGCTCTTTCTATGCTGCAGGTTCAAAAAAATGCAATCCAAAAATACGAATGGAATGACGCTCTTTTTGATGGGTCCCTGTCTCTAAGTGATGTTTCTTTTAAGGAAAAGAATCAACCTAAGATAACAACACTTGAAAAGTTTGTATTTGATGCTAAAAAAACAAAAGAAAGCGCCCCTCTTACCTTTAAAATAAACAGTTCGATATCTACAGATGGGTCATCAAGTGGCACAATAGATGCGGAAGGGAATGCTTTAAACTATACAGATACTAAAGGGGATTTTGCACTTAGTAATATTCAATCCAATTTCACAGGGGTTGCAAAAAATTTACCAACGCTCTTTATCGATGCAATGTTTCAACTAATGGGACTTGGAAAAACTCCCCCTTCTGCATTTTTAGGAAAATATCTAAACGCCTCGATAAAAGGAAACCTCCACCAAGGTAGTGGACGTCTAAATCTAGACATCGATGCCACAAGTTGCAAAACAAGTATCGATGCCGCCATTGCAAATGGCAATATGCTTCTTTTAAAACCTCTTGAAGCGACCCTCCAAATTACAGACTCATTAAGCCAGCTATTACTTAGCAACATGGATCTAAGTATTAATGCTGCAAAAAACCCCATGCAACTTTACATCGATCCAAAAGGATTTTCCATCCCACTACAAAATTACGATATTCGGAATGCCAAGATTAATTTTGGCAGACTCGATTTTGGAAAGATTGTTGTAAAAAATACTGGAAATCCATCAGAAATTAGCAGCATTTTTAAATTAAATAATAACCGAAGTAGAATGATCGATCTTTGGTTTGCTCCCTGTGAATTCTCCCTAAGAGATGGAGTATTATCCCTTGATCGGACAGAAATGCTCTTTCAAAACGCCTATGAAATCGCTTTTTGGGGAAATATCGATTTATACAAGCAGTACGTCAATATGATCTTAGGGCTTACCGAGCAAAGTCTCAGTGCAACTCTTGGCATCAAAGATATGCCAAAGGGTTATGTTCTGCCAGTTCCCCTAAAGGGCCCTTATGGAAAAGTTACGCTTCACAAAAACCAAGCGATTGCTCAAATTGCACTTCTTCTTGCAGGAGAGGCGGGAAAAGGCCAAAGTAGCCCATTTGGTAATCTTCTAGGAGCACTTGGTCAAATTGCTCGGCAGCAATCGAATATCCCCAAAGCAAAGCATCCCTTTCCATGGGAAAAGTAAATTATGCGATTGTGACTTTATCGCATAGATAAACATCTTGAATTGCATGAAGAAGTTTTACTCCATCAAGCATCGGTTTTTGAAAGGCTTTTCTCCCAGAAATTAGCCCCATTCCACCAGCACGTTTGTTAATAACGGCTGTTGCGACGGCATCGGCTAAATCGTTGTCTCCAGAAGCTCCACCAGAATTTATCAGTCCAATGCGACCCATGTAGTTATTAATGACTTGATATCTTGTTAGATCAATTGGGTGCTCTGAAGAAAGCTCTGTATACATTTTTTCGGTTTGCTTACCAAATTTTAGGGCTTTAAATCCCCCATTATTCTCTGGAAGCTTTTGTTTGATAATATCCGCTTCAATTGTAACGCCTAGATGATTTGCCTGACCTGTAAGATCTGCTGCTACGTGATAATCTTTATCTTTGGTTTTAAAATCACTATTTCGAAGGTAGCACCAAAGAACTGTTGCCATTCCCAGTTTATGAGCATGTTCAAAAGCTTTTGCAACTTGCACGATCTGATGATTACTCTCTTTTGATCCAAAATAAATCGTCGCGCCAACTGCTCTGCATCCCATATCATAGGCTTGGTTGATCGATCCAAAAGGAATTTGATCGTACTTACTGGGATAGGTCAAAAGTTCATTATGGTTAAATTTCAGAATAAACGGGATTTTATGAGCATATTTGCGAGCAATCGACCCAAGTGTGCCAAGAGTTGATGCGACTGCGTTGCACCCTCCTTCGATTGCGAGTTTGATGATGTTTTCTGGATCGAAATATTCTGGATTTGGAGCAAATGAGGCTCCAGCTGTATGCTCAATTCCTTGGTCTACAGGAAGAATCGATAGATAACCGGTATCACTTAGCCTTCCATGTCCCAAAATGGCTTGCAAACTCTGCAAAGTACGAATAGAACGATCAGTTCCTGCAAAAGTGCGGTCTATCCAATCCGGACCCGGAAGATGCAAAAGATCTTTGGAGATTGTTTTAGAGGAGTGTCCAAGTAATGATTCTGCTTTACCTTCGAGTAACTTTTCGATTTCTTGAAATGACATAACAATAAGATCCCATTATTTATTTTATCTCGCATATTAATGCTTTAACTATTTTCTTTGAAGCAAAATACGAAAAGGGAGTGTTATCCAAGAGGTATGCTAAGCAGTGGCCCCGTGGCTTTGGTTTCCCCAGATTGCAAATTATAGAGCTGCATGAGAAGAACAAATGTGCGTTTTGATTCCACGTCACAGTCTGTAATATAATACCAATGGTCTCGATATTTTACGGAAGAAAATGCGCAACTTGGACGATCTTTAGAATACTTAATATCTAAAATTCCATCTAATATATCCCTCCAATCAAACATTGTACCATCTGGATGTTTTGTAGAAAAAACGCATCCGTTCTCGATATCTTTTTTTGGTACATTCACTCCTAAACTCAAGAAATACATACAACCAATTAACGATCTTGTCATAATTCCAATTTCTGCAGCTTCATCATAGCCAAGATTCATATTGAGAATATATCTTCCTTTATTTTTTCTCACTTCACTAAAGAGCTCTGCAAGTTTATCAGACTCAGGTCTCCCACTTGGAAAACTAATCTGCATCGTATTAGGAATAGCATCTCCTGCGAGATTATACTCTTGACCATTTTGTTTTATTCCCACTCCAATTTGCAGCTGACCATCTGTTTGAAAAACGCGAAGCAAATCAATGACGTCTTGGAATTTTTTATATTTTGGAACGTATGATGGTGTAGGACTTGAAGCTTGTGTAGCATTGGGAATATTATCAAGCGATTGAATGATTACTTTAAAGACGCGATCAATATCCCACCCGGTAAAAATAAGTTGCTGCAAGGCTCTTAAATCAATGGGGCGAAGCATCTGGATGGCAAATGCCTGACCATCAAGCGGGGTATATTGGAGGGTTGGTTGATTTTGCCAAGAAAGCTCCCCTCCGAGCTCTGCAGGATTTAACCTAGTAAAGCCTGGTATCGGAAAGAGGGCAGCGCCTTTTGCTTGATACGTAAATTGCGTTGTAACACTCGATACATCTAAAAAATAGGGGATATCTGTGTAACGAAGCCGCACAAGATTTAACAGCATCTCTTCTTTTGAAGTTTGCTGAACAGAAATGTTATAAGCATTTCGACCTCCTCCTCCATTTAATGCAACTTTACTTGAAACGTGGCATCCACTCAAAATAAGCGCAAAAATGCAAAAAATAAAAACTTGCTGAAGCATTGATTCCCCCTAATAAGTTTTTGATTACAAGGGAACAAATCATTTGGTGTCAAGCCTTTTTCAGACTATCGAGTCGGAAAGCCCGTAAGAACCCCATATTGGAGAGCAACTCTTCCAATTTTTAGTGGTTGCACTGCTTTTGGATTTCTCCAAATTACAATTTCTTTTGTATGAAGAAAGGGATTCTTGATCGCTTCTAATTTTCTGAAAAAACAATTCTTTACAAACGGGTGTAATCGATCTAGCACCTGTTTGAATTTTTCCCAAACGACATACACAAGAAAATTTAGAAATTCGTTAAAACGCTCATTTGCTTGCTTTAGTATGTATTCTTTAGAGACAAACTGCGCAAGATACGCAAATCTTGCACCCGCAGCTTTGGATGTAAAACTACAGTTTCCAACTTTCTGATTATCCGAGGGAAATTTTTCCATCATCTGGCAAAATTCATCTTTTTCTCCAGATAATAGCTTCGGTAAATTTCTATAAATAAAGGGAAGTCCAACGGAAATATCTCGATCCTTCTTACCTCTAATTTCCTCAAGAATTTTTTGGGTGCATTTTTTCGGATCAATTTTATAAATTTCTAGTCTTTCTTGCCAGCGCCTTTGACCTGTATTACAAATAGCCATATACCCATTATAAAAAACTAGCTGCAGTGCGTGACCAGTCCAGCCACCTCTTACAAAGACAAGCTCATTTCGCTGAATTTTTTCCAGGTCTTCTGGTAAATGACAATTATCCGCATTTATTGCGTCTGCAATTTTTGCCATTTTTTTTCCTTCCTCAATCGAGATTGGAATATCGCGATGAATTCCTCCAAGACTCTCGATTGCTAAAAGTAGTGGATTGTACATGATTATGCCCGGCGATCCATGTATGCTAACTTTCTTATTACTATCTAATACAACAGGGTTTGACATATGTAACACATGTCCTAATTGTTTTAGCGCAAATTGGGCATGATCTTCAGGAGTAAAAAGTTCTAAAAATTCTTTATGACCCTCCGCATAGGCTTGGTAAACAGCAGAATAGTTTTTAAGCTTTTCTATTTGCTTTAATCCATCTATGTCTTTAAAAAGTTTTGCTATTTCAAATGAGCCTGTTTTGCATGCAAGTTTAAAAGCTTCGTCTAATTGGACTATCCCTATTTCTTCTCTTAGTAATATATTTAGAATTTCAAGATTTTCCTTCCGCGCAGCATGCACTAAATAATTATCAGGGGTATCAGTGATAAAATCTGGTATTTTTTGATCTTCACGAAAAACGCAAATACGTCTTGGATCTTTGAGGAAATTAGGGCTTGCACCTTTTTCCAAAAGAAATTGAACCATTTCCTTATCTCGTGCTTCAATTGCATAATGCATAGGAGTAAACCCCGCAGCATCTTGTCTATCGATACTCTCGCTATCAACAAGAAATATCGCCATAGGATCTTTCTTTTTTATTGCCTCATGTAGTCTCAAGTCAAGCCTACTAGGTGCTTCGCATAAAAATGGTGCAAGTGCAAGTCTCAAATCTGGAATCATAATCACCCTATATTAAATTATTATAATTAATATTATACATAATAATAACTTTATTATATATATAATTAACTGGTTTTAATTATTAAAAGAAGTGTTGAGCCTGTATGCAACTAACTATTAATGAACTAATGTTGAACTAGATGTTTTAAAACCCTTCCGTTATACTGAGGGACTAAAAAGTTAGAGGTGATATCATCAAAGTAGAAAATACTCATGTGACTAAATCTGAGGATCTTCCATCACTTATCGATCAAGCGGGTGAGGGTCTTCTTTATGCCTTTTACTCAACGCTCATCTTAGCCCTTGAGCCTTGTAGACTTGCGGCGGATGGCACTCTTTGGTGTGTAACAGACCCATCAGAGACAGCAGAAATTCAAGAGCTTCTGCAGCAATTTGCGAATTCAGAAAACACACAATCTCTATTAGAAACCCTCCTCTCAATAGAAAATCCCCAAATGCTCAAAGAAAAATCGTTAGAGTCAGATATTGTGCTTTTGATCGACATTTTCTCTATGGACCCTCAAAACCCCCTACTTCAAGAAATTTTAAAAGGGGCAAATGTTAAACTCCTAGATAGCGGATTTTTTTATGAAAAATGGGCAGAACTTCAAGGTAGCTATAAAAGGCTCTCCTCCCACAACTATATTGAGGATATGTGCCAAGGAAAACCTGGGATGATTATCAATGAATTTCTTTTCTGGAAGGATTTAGATGGAAACACTCGTTTTCAATTAGAGAAAACACCGACAACTGGCCCTCTTTTTGGTGTGCCCCATCAAATCCTGCATTTGATGGATTACCTTGTTTATAAAAGAGATGATTTGCAACAGAGTCAATTTGGATGCTCAAAATACACGGAGAAAAATTGTCTGCAAGTCTCTTTTGATAAAATTGCATATCAAAAGCAAAAAAAAGTGGTTACAAATACTTTGCAAAACCAATTAAAAACAAGCCACAAATATAGAAAAAAAATGTAAGCCCTAAGTAGCGGTGCACTCTTTTTCCTTCTTTGAATTCATTCCAAATAAATACCCCAAAAATGGCCGCAAGAAGTACTGCACCTTGACTAAAGACGAATGCATAGGAAAAAAAACCTTTTCTGCAGACTATGGCGATAAAAATAAGACCTAAACACCAAAGACTACCGCCAATAAGGCCCCAAAGATGACGTCTAAGGGATCCTCTAAAATAGTCTTGCCATTTGAGGGGAAGACCTATCAAGGGCTTTTTCATCATAAGAGTTCCAAAAAACAAATTACACAGTAAAAGACCAAGGGAAAAAAGAAAGACTGCAGTATATGGCGATAGTGGGCCTTTTTGTAACACGGATTCTGAAACAAGTGGAAAAAAAAGACTCAGAAGAACCCCACAAAAAATAGAGACTGTAATGCCTTTTTTGGTAAGGTTTATTTCCCTAGAAGATTTTTTATATGCTGCTATTACAAAACTCAAGGCAGTTATAATAAATATGATCCCCCAAAAAAGAAAAAGTGCATTCTGACATGGTAATAAAAAATAAGAAAGTAAGGTGCTTAAAATGAGTGCAACTCCAATACCTAGAATAAAGGCCATTGTCATCCCAGCTATGGAGATCGCAGCAATAAATAAGTAACTGCCAATGTTAAATAGCACTCCACTTAAGAGCGCTTTTGCCCCCTCAAAAATATTCGTGACAAAAAGATTACTAAAAAATGATGGCTCGCTTATCCCAAAAAACAAACTAAAAAAAGCCGCCCCACAAACAAAATCTTGATAATAAAGCTCAAATCTCCAGGATTTATCAAAATTCATGGTATTTGCAAAACTTGCAAAACAAAATAGTGCAATTAAAAGGAATATGAAAATTGCCATCATGCGCTCTTTTTTAGTTCTTTTCGCTGCAGAGCGTATTTAAAAATGTTTTATAAAACAACTCAGAATTTACATTCGTAGTCACGGTAATTGGAACTCCTTGATTTGTAACGACCGTGCTTCCGTAAGCTTTACCTGTTTGAAAATTGATTTTTAGAGACTCTGTTTTGTAGTACCCAATCGACGGTGCTACCACAAGCGCTGCTGCAAGTGGATCCCAAAAATACATTTTCTCTCCTCCTTGGGAATGGATCATGGGTTTAATAAACTGCGCAACAAGACCTGCAGCTATTGTGTTTTCTTGATCCTTTAGCTCTTCATAAAATTGACGTGTTACAGGGACGTGATTTGTGGCATCAAGTGGCACAAGCAATATTGGAATGCCTGATTTAAAAACAATTGATGCAGCTTTTGCATCGAGGGCAATGTTGTACTCTGAAGAAGTGTTGTTATGACCATTAAACTTCCCCATAATGTTTCCAGGAGTATTAATTGCGCCTCCGACTATCACTATTTTTTCAATATTTTGACTAATTTTTGGTGTATCAATAAGTGCTTTAGCAAGATTTGTCAAAGGGCCAAGGCATAAGATTGTGACTTTTGTAGGAGATGTAGTCACGATCTTAGTCATCAAATCTGAAGAGGTAAGAGTTGATGCATGATGCATATTATATGGCAATTTTACTCCCATTAAATCATCTATAGATCGTCTCCAGCGATTTGGAAAGTGTCCCACAGGACTCATAGATTCCTTTGCACCATAAGAAACGGGGATTGTTGGTTTCCCTAGAAGTTGGAGCAAATTTAACACATGAGGTGCTGTAAATTCATAATGAGCCATTCCTGTTGCAACTGTTGTAATCGCATGAACTTTGACTTTTTGACTTTTTATAAGATAAGTGATTGCCATAAGATCACTAATGTCTACATCTGTATCAATGATTAGAGGAATAGGAGGTTCCAGGCGATGCATCGGACAACATTTTTCCTCTGCATTTATTGAGGCAAAAATGGTCAAGATTATTCCTAAAAATACTGCTTGCAATTTCATGTTTATCTCCTTTGTCTTTTGGAAGCTCTGATTAACTCCGAAATTTCAACTTTAGAAGAATTTTTTTCAAAAAGGCGCTGAAGTTGAAACAGCAGAGTTAATCAGAGTTTCCTTTTACTCTAATAAAGCATATATTAGTCTATAAGCAACTAAATTCTTAAATTAGCATGGAAATTGTCTTTTTTGCATTGATTGGAATTATCGCTGGAATCCTTGCGGGGCTTCTTGGGATTAGTGGAGGAATTGTTACAATCCCCCTTCTAATACTTGTGTTTCACAAGATGGAAATTCCTAGTAATTTGATCATGCATACAGCTATTGGAACATCCCTTGCTTCCATGGTTTTTAATACCCTTTCTTCTTCACTTGCTCATTATAAAAAGGGGAATATCCTCACGCAAATATCTAAAACGTTGATTCCTGCATGCATTGTTGGAGCAATCGGTGGTTCCTATATCTCAAAAAATTTGACAAGTAATACTCTTCAAGTATGTTTTGCAATTTTTGAGTGCTCAGTTGGCCTCTATTTCTTTCTTACGGCCAAAAAAATGATCAAAGAAAATAAACCTCTTCCAAGCCGAAAACTATTAAGTATCATTGGAGTCGCTATTAGCGCTTTTTCTACACTTGTTGGAATTGGTGGAGGAGTACTGCTTGTGCCAACGCTTAGCATTTTTCACATTCCCCTAAAAAAAGCCATTGGCACTTCTTCCTCTGTCAGTTTTTTTATTACTCTTACGGGCGCTATTTCTTATGTTATTTTTGGCATAGAGAGCGGCATTTCTACAGAAGGTCTAGGCTTCCTCTACTTACCAGCGTTTATTACAATCAGCGCTCTTTCCTTTATTGCAGCGCCCTATGGAGCTAAGCTCTCAAGCGTGATCCCCTCTTACTTATTAAAAAGAGTATTTGCATGCTTTTTAGTAGTAACTGGGGTGCTAATGCTTGCTAAAACTTTCTAAGTTTTTTACTGTAATTTTAATCTATTTACGCATAAATTATTCAATCGAATTATGAATGAAATTGGTGTTAAATAATGAGCGCTCAAGCACTTGATACACATAACAGCATGAAGCTATACGATTTATATCAGGGTATTGACAATACTTTATATGCAGATAGAGATGGAAATATAAATTATATTTTTTGGTTCAATCTTCCTGGCAGAATCATTCATTGGATTAAATCATATTTTGACGATTCTGTAGAAAGACGCCTTCAAGATGCAGTTGTTACCTTACTTTCTAATACACAAAGTAACCAAGCCGAAATACTCCCTATTACTATCAGCAGTCCTGGTAGATCTATCAACACCAATGATATCATGAGAAAAATACTTTCCAACAATTATTATTTCCAAAGTAATTCTGACACGGACCAAAGGATACGCAGCCTTGCTCAAGAACTAATTATTGAAACATGCGAATGCTAATAACCAGTTAGATTGGAAAATAAGAATGCCTACTTATTTCTTCTATCTCGCAAGTATCACTTGTCATCACAGGCTGGAAACAGAATGCTAAATAACACGTTTGCAGCCGCTCGACATCCCATCTAAAACACCCTCTTCGAATATCGTAGTCGGCAGAAATGCCATAATTCCGAGTATTTTCAAGATGTGCAATCACATTTCTCGCCTCAAAAGCTTTTGATGGATGAATAATTACAGTTTCAAAAACTCCTTTAATCGCTGCAATTTCAATGCCGAGCATGTAATAGGGCGTTCTTCTGATCCCCAAGAGTTCTTCTGCGATTAAAGTGCTAATACTTATAAATTTTTTTTATTTATTTTCTTAAAAGCCACATTTCAGTTTTTTTTCTATTTACTTTAATTGATTAAAAATTCTATTTTTTTAGAAAAATTTTAGCAAATCAGAGGTAAATAATGAGCTGTTCCCTTGAATTAACGACTACTACTGGCCAAAATTATGGCAACTTAATTAATGGTATTGATCATACTTTATATGCAGATATTGATGGAAATATAAATTTTATTTTTTGGTTCAATCTTCCTGGTAGAATCATTCATTGGATTAAATCGTGTTTAGACGATTCTGTAGAAAGACGCCTTCAAGAAGCAATTGTTACCTTACTCAATGATATACAAACTCATCAACTTATAATAACTGGTAGATCAAATAATTATAGTGATATTAACTTCTCTGATTCAATGACAGAAATATTTTGTAACAGTCCTTATTTCCAAAGTAATTCTGAAGCTGATCAAAGGATACGCGCCCTTGCTCAAACAATAATTGTTGAGTCAAGCAACTGGCCAACAAACAGTTAGATTGGAAAATAAGAACTTCTACTTATTTCGTCTATTTCACAAGTTTCACTTGTCATCACAGGCTGGAAACAGAAAGCTAAATAAAACGTCTGCATTCTCTCCCTATCTAATCTTGAAATTCCTCTTCGAATATCGTAGTCAACTGATACGCCGCACTTCCATGTGTTTTCAAGATGCGCGATCACATTTCTCGCCTCAAAAGCTTTTGATGGATGAATAATTACGGTTTCAAAAACCCCCTTAATCGCGGCAATTTCAATGCCGAGCATGTAATAGGGAGTTCTTCTGAGCCCCAAGAGTTCTTCTGCGATCCTTTCAGTCAAAGCCGTTTCTGGATTTCCGATAGCTGAATAAACGATGTGACAAGGAATTTTTAGACTGTGCCAGGTTACTTGCAACAGGCCGTGCGCAATAT
>DAOWHK010000117.1 GCA_030641465.1 Parachlamydiales bacterium
AAGAGCTTCAAACCTTTCCAAAGCACAAGTTCAAGAAGTACTGTTAGAGCTCCAAAAAAAACATCCTAAGATCGATTTTGAGCCCCTTTATCTGCAAACGGTCGGGGACCGTGATCTAGAGGCAAGTTTAAAAGATCTAGATAAAACTGATTTTTTCTCTCGAGATATTGATAAGGCGCAAATTGAAAGAAAATGCCGCATTGCAATCCACTCTGCAAAAGATTTAATGGACCCACTTCCAGAAGGGTTAAAACTTATTGCGCTGACCACTGGACTTGATCCTTCAGATGTTCTTGTCTTTCGAAGTAAGTCTCATTTAAAGGCTCTTCCAAAAGGCAGTTGCATTGGCTGCTCCTCTAGTCGACGTGAAAATGCCGTGAAAAAATTGCGAGAGGATTTGGTGTTTAAAGAGGTGCGCGGCCCCATTGAGCGTCGCTTAGAAGCTCTTGAAAAGGAAGAGGTTGATGGGCTAGTTGTTGCAGAAGCAGCAATTTTGCGTCTAAAGCTCACGCATTTAAATCGAATAAAACTTCCTTATGTTGCAGCCCCTTTGCAAGGGCAGCTAGCTGTGACTGCACTTGAAAACGATAGAGAAATGGAGGAGTTATTTGCCACAATTGACAGTCGATAAAAGACTCAAAACTTTATATTTAGGTTTAGATCCATCAAATTATCAAACAGACAATCTTTTGATTCACAGCCCAATTATAGAGGTGCGTCCAAAAAAGTTTGAAATGCCAGAAATTGCTCACGTCATTAAGGATGCAGCTCACTATTCCCACATCATCTTTACAAGTAAAAAGGCGGTAAGTATATTTTTTCAGGCGCTTACTCATCATGGACTTAGCGTTAAAGACTTAGCGAATGCCGATTTTGTTGTTATTGGTCGGCAGACAGCGCTAGCGCTTGAGAATCAGGGGGTTGCGTCAAAATTTGTAGCGTCTATGGAGACCCAAGAAGGGATTATTGAGCTGCTAAAAAAAGAATCTTTGGAAAATGCGTACATTTGCCTTCCCTGCTCCTCGCTTGCAAGACCGTGTCTAGCGCAGTTTTTGATAAAAAGGAGGCTCAGACATCAGCTCTGCTTTATCTATGATACAGTAACAGGTGCAAAAGATCCTCTTGTCGATATTGATGAAATTGATGAAATTGTTTTTACAAGTCCATCTACTGTAGATGCGTTTCTCGAGCTCTACGGCCCCCTTCCAGTAAATAAAATCCTTACTCCGATAGGTCCTGTCACAAAGCATAGGATCGAGTGCTTTTTCCAGTAAATTGCATTATGCGTTAATAACAAGTGGTTTGCGTGGTAATTGCCGAATTAATTACATAAACAAATAACTTTAAATTAAAACCAATACTTGATATAATTAATTTATAATAATTAAAAAAAGAGTAGTTGTGACAGTATTTAAAGTTGACGGTAGTGATATTTCACTAATTTATCAAGAGATTGAAGATTTAGGTGGCGAAAAAAATATTTTGAATTGGTTTAAGGATCTAGGTAAGGAGGCGACTATCAATAGTTGTGATCAAGAAGGTTGCTCGCTTCTTGGTAGGGTCTCTAAAGAGGGTTTGGGAAAAGCGGTTGATGTATTGCTGTCTTTCGGATCTAATCCAGAGAGTGCTCAGCAAAAAAATAACCGACCTCTTTATCATGCAATTAAAAATGGACACTACCAAATTGCGGAAACACTGATTCGCACAGGCGCTGATGTGCAATCTGTATTAACTACTGCAGTTCAAAATAATGATGCGCAAACAGTTGTTCTATTAAGTAAAGTTTTAGAGGAAAAATTTCCAGAGCATGAGCTTAATAAATTTGTTGCATTTGAGGCGGCTCTTCTTGAGAAAGAGGAGATGCAGATTGAAGTCGCTATCAATGCAATGGATTCACGGCAAAGGACAACCAGGCTTAATCAGGCGATAAGTGATGGGGATGAATTCGTTGCGGAAATACTGATTAAATATGGAACTGATTGTGATTTGAAAGATGATTATGGATATACTCCACTGCATGTTGCTATTGCAAAAGATAATGAGGCAGTAGTTAAATTATTGATAAGTGCAGGAGTAAATGTAAATATTCAAATAACAGGGCCAGAGTTTTCTCCATTATTATATGCAGTTGAGACTGGTAATAATAAGTTGGTTCCTGTTTTACTCGAAGCTGGCGCAGACATTTCATTGGTGGACATTCGTGGAAATAGTTGTTTGCATTCAGCCGTGGTCTCAAAAAATGCAGAGATAGTTGCAGTATTATTACAGCAAAAAGAGATAGACCTGTCTTTGCAAGACATGGAAGGGTCTACCGCATTTCATCTTCTTGCAGAATATTATTCCTCAGAAGTGGCTCTCTTGCTCCTAAATAATACTATAGCGCCTCTTGAGGTGGTTAATCATAAGGGAGAGAGGCCGCTAGATCTTGCATGTGAGAAGAATAACATGGAATATGCAGAGCGTCTTCTTGAAAGAGGAGTTTCTAGAAAATGCGTGGGTGAATGTACCACACCTCCAGTATATAGAGGCTATGAGGAGAATGCAGGCTTTAAAGCGTTATTTTCGTCCAGTGAAATTGCTTATGATCAACTCAGTCAGCTAGGTCACGTTCTGCATGCAAAAGGAGAGTTGAATTTTCATGGAATGCCCTTGGATTTAGAAGGATCGCGTAATCAAACAATGTATCCTCCCTTGTTACTTGCAATAGAGAGTCTCGGGTCGATTCATCGAGAAATTCCGCTTACAGAATTAGAAGGAAAAAAAATAGACATTATCAAGAAGGCCTACCAGACTGCTTATGAAGAAAGCGTGATAAACTTTAATAATCTACAAAGGAAAAAACTTGTATTTGTAACTGCTGGCTGGGAAAATCATGCAATCGAGCTCGTGTTTTTTGGTGATTACATGGGGGTGTGCAATACCCGAGAACGAAAGGACCGAAA
>DAOWHK010000233.1 GCA_030641465.1 Parachlamydiales bacterium
GGGGAAGGGAGACGGTGAGCTTTTTTAAGTTGTGATGCGTTGCACCAATAATAGTCAGTTTTTTTGAAGAGCCCTTGCGTCTTTTTTTAGGAATCGGAATAGTAAGTTTGTGGCTTAGATATTTTCCTGTAAGGGATTTTGGGTCTTTTAAAAGATCCTCTGGCGTCCCTACAAAGGTAATTTCGCCCCCTTCAACTCCAGCAAGAGGTCCCACATCTACAACAGTGTCTGCTGAAAGAATCGTTTCTTCGTCGTGCTCAACAACAATGATGGAGTTGCCTTTATCTCGCAAAGCTTTGAGTGTGACAATTAATTTACTTTGATCCCGAGGATGAAGGCCAATTGATGGTTCATCGAGAATATAAGTTGTTCCAACAAGTCCTGAGCCAATTTGAGAAGCAAGTCGAACTCTTTGCCCCTCACCACCAGAAAGTGTGGGGGATGTCCGATCAACTGTCAAATAGTAAAGACCCACATTTTTTAAGAAGGTAAGGCGTTTTTGGATTTCCAAGATTAGATCTGCCCCAATGAGTTTTTGTTCCTCTTTGAGTGTAATTTTTTGAAAAAAGCCTTCCGCCTCTTCAATCGGCATGGCTGTGATTTCTTGGATTTTTTTCCCATGAAACGTCGCGTGAGCAGGATATGGCTTGATTTTTGCACCTTGGCAGCTGGAGCAAACAGTCTCTCCCATCAGTTTTTTCATTTTTGAGCGATAAGCAGAGCTTGTGGCTTCGCTAAACCGTTTTTTTGCTTCATAAAGGACCCCTTTCCACTGAATATAATCTGTCCAAGATGTGGATTTCGTAGGGTGAACAAAGAGCATTTTTGTCCATTTTTTTCGCGTTCCATATAGAAAGATTTTTTTTGCTTTTTCTGATAAATCTTTCCACGGAGTATCAACACTAAAGTCATAAATTTCTGCTAAATTGCGATAAATATTTCCAAACCGTACCGTTTGATAGGAACTTGCAACCTTGCAGCAATCTTTAGCGATACTTAAATTTTCCTCGATAATAAGATCTAGGTGAAAATCTTGAAGCATCCCAAGCCCCTCACATTTCTCACACATTCCACTTGGATGGTTAAAAGAAAAGTCATGGGGCTCTAAAGGGGGGTAGGAAATTCCAGATTCTTGTGAGTAGGCGAATTGGGAGTAGAGATCCTCTTCTTTTGTGTCGGCATTTAATACCTTAATCATTCCTTTGCCAAGCTCAAGCCCTTCAGTAACAGCTCCTAAAAGACGCGTTTTTTCTTCCTTTAAAATGACGATCCGATCGATGACAAGATCGATGTCATGGGAAAGGGTTTTATCAATAGAAATTAGTTCGTCAAGTTCTACGATATTTCCATCGAGGCGAATTCTCATGAATCCTTTTTTTTGAAGATCTGCAAGCTCCTCTTTGAGCTCTCCTTTTTTAGAATTTACGTAGGGCGCAAGAATCAAGATTTTTGTTTTTTCAGGAAGAGCAGCAATCGAGTCAATGATCTCCCCGATGCTTCTTGGAAAAACTTTTGAGCCACTAACGGGGCAGTGGGGCGTTGCAAGTTTTGCAAAAAGAACCCGCAGAAAATCGTAAATGCCAGTAAGTGTGCCAACCGTTGACCTCGGATTTTTAGAAACACTTTTTTGCTCGATTGCAATTGTTGGGGAGATTCCTTGAATATGGTCCGCATCGGGCTTTGATAAATTACCTAAATACCTGCGTGCATAAGTAGAAAGAGATTCAATATATCGCCTTTGCCCTTCTACGTAAATTGTATCAAAGGCAAGAGAAGATTTTCCGGAGCCTGAAACACCAGTAAATACAATCAGTTCATTATGATTTAACGTAAGATCTACACCCTTTAAATTGTGAACCTTAACATTTTTTAAGAGGATTTGCTTTTTCAATAAATGACTAGAGTTAGTTTTTTTTTGCATTCAATAGAATAAGCGATTATATTCCTTTTTCAAATATAAATCTATCCAGCAGTTTTATGGCAGCGCCAATTTATCAAAATATCCACCAAGACTTAGCAGAGGTTTCCGAATTACTAGAAGGATCTTGGGGCTTTAATCGTGTTGTTATTTGTCGCGACTCTGAAGGGTTGTTTCGCACCCGGGGCTGGAATTTTCAACAGTTAATTCCCGCGATTTTTTCTTGTTTTTTAACAGCAAGTTACATGAGAGAGAATCGAGCAACCCTTGATTATTTTCGAGAAATTTTTGGACGGAAAAGAGTGCAAGAAATTTCCAGAAGACATGGGCTTGACCTCGACTTCAAATATAATCACGGCGTTGCAATTTCTAAATTTGATGTCGAAGTGCTCTTTGGTGCCATGGGGGATGTTAGAGTTGGCGATATTCAAACCATATTTAGAGAGCTTATTCAAGCAAGGGATACTTATCTTCATTTGACTCCTGAGAGAACAGCTGATCTAAAAAGGCGATTTCAAACCCTAGAATTTCAGCAGCTTTCAAAATCTGATATTGATGAGCTGTATAATATTGCCGTTCCCTTCCAAGATCTTGCAGTGATGTTTATGAATGAGGCTTCAAGAGATTATGTACACTTTGCAGATCGTGACTACACCTGGCAAGGCACAAAAACGCGTATATACCTTATGGAAGAAATGCGCAGATCGAGGAGTGATAATCATCAGTTTGAGTGTAATATGCGCACGATTAAAAGAATTTTAGACTATCACACGCCAACTGGAGAAAGAGATGGGCTGCTCCTTTGGGATCTAGAAGGTTACCGCTATGTCCATAAAAGAATTGAAGGTGGAGGAGCCTATAAATTTCTTCTCAAAGCGCTGACAAAAACGGATGCCTATCGGAGCCAAATCTCTTATATTGGTACCCAGTTTATGTCCTATGTGCCTTCTTCTTGGGAATCAGCATTTGAAGATTTCCGAGAAAATATTGGGTCCTGTGGTCCCGTTGCAACCTATGAGGAAACCCGCTACTTTCTTGAAAATCCATCCGCTGGATTTGTGGATAACCCAGGAGAAAAAATTGATTTTATAGGCATGAGTTTAGGCGGTGCGCAAGCACTTCGCGATAGCTGTCTTTTTATCCATCAAGCGCGAAAAATTACAGCTGTTTGCAATCCTGGAGTGGATGTAAGAACGTATGAGTGGTTTGCAGCAAAAACAAGAGAGCTTTCAAGTCGGATTTCTCTTGAATATATCTGGGAAAAAGAGGACCTCATCTCCCTTCTTGGAGATGGAAATTTGGGGATCGGGTGTGATGCAGCAAACGTCGATATTTCCGTTAAAATCCTATCTCTTATTAGCGCTGATACAGAAGTTTCTCCCGTATTTCCCGAAAGGCCGCATCGCCCTGAAAGTACATGGAGTGCCATGCAGCGAGTATGGCAATCTCTTCACGGCGCACATATCAGGGAGACAACTGCTGGAATATTTAGACGCAATAGGACAAATCGACATTTAGAAAGAACGTATAGAACGTCCGAGCTCACAAATCTTGTGCAAGAAAATGCAGAGCGTCTGGACCGAGATATTCTTACTAATCATCATTATGGATGGGAGCAGATCAGGAGGGACTGGTTTGGATGGATTGCCTCGGATGATCGCTATCATTCTCTTTTAGAGCGCGTACACCCCATCTCGGCAGGAGCTGCTGCCTGAATCTTTAGTGGTTAGAATTAAATACTTAGGTAATTACCTTAACTTAAGTGTTCTATGTGTTGTAATTACATTTTAATTATTAATATCAAGTTTTTGTTATGAGTATAACTAATTTAGTTGAATTACCGCTGGAGCTGTTCGATCGGATCTTGAAACAGGGGTGTATTAATCCTAAGCACGCTCGTATTAGTAAATTTTTTAAAACATTTATTGATCAAATGACAACAAGAGAGCTTGGGTTAATTTGCGAAGCGGAAGAAGGGGATCCAAACAATTTGCAAGCTAGAAAACTCCTTATCAATGCTGTACATGGAGCTCGCTATTTTTATCAGTTAAGGGATCCGGTTGTATTTGACAATCTTCCATTAATTTCTAAAGTTAGATATCAATGGTGTTTAAGTAATTTTGTACTTTCTGAAAAGAAAATGTCTGAGCACTATTATTCCGAAGAACGAGAAGGCGCTTATTTGCAACAATTGAAAGGACATTTATATCCAAATCGCAGGCAATGGTTAGATGATCCTAAAGCTTTCTCAACTGAACTTGCAAGCATCGAAGGGTTGCATTTGAATGAACCAAAGTGGATAAGGCCCCCTGATTGGCAGAGGTGGAGTGCGCTTTCCATCTTTCCAAGAGAAATTGGGAATTTTTCAGGTTTAAAGGTGCTTTCTCTTTGGAATCATGAATTACAAATCTTACCAGAAGAACTAAGTAAATTAACAAATTTGGTAAAACTAGATCTTTCTCACAATCCAACACTAAGACGATTTCCAGGAGTTATTTGCCGCATTCCTAGTTTAACGGAATTAAGTTTGTTAAATGCAAAGTTATTGGTCCTTCCTCGTGAGATTGGACAGCTGACCAATTTAAAAACCTTGGGCCTTGGAATGAATTATATAGAAGTCCTTCCTCCAGAGTTTAGTAGCTTAACAAAGCTTACAGAATTGCATTTAAGTAATAATTTATTAACTTCGTTGCCCAAATATTTAGGAGATTTTCCTTTGGAACGTTTAGGAATTCGAGATACTCGATTAGGTTCGGTCCCATCAAGTTTTTGGAAACTGCCACAAAAAGAGCTTTCACTTGAAGGAAACGCAGGGAGTAGTCCTATGGAGCCGATGACTTGGGCTCTTCAAAGAGCAATAAGCAATTTCTTTTTTTCCTTAGAAGCTAGTCAAAAAGCTTGCGTGTACGAAAATCTAGGAGATGACATTTTTACAGATGCAGATAAATTAAATACTGCAATCGCTGAGGCAAAGAAAGGTTCGAAATAAGGCGTTCTCACTTGACAAATGCAATAGCCTACTCGTATCGTAAGCTTTTATGAGGAGTGTATTTTGCAATTTACGAGAACAAAGATTATCTGCACGATTGGACCTGCAGTTTCAAGCTATGAGACGATTTTAAAACTCATTGATGCGGGAATGAATGTTGCTCGGATCAATTTTAGTCATGGAACACATGCAGAGCATTTAGTCGTAATTAATCTATTAAAGCGCGCTCGAACAGAAAAAAAAATCCCTCTAGCGATTATGTTAGACACC
>DAOWHK010000040.1 GCA_030641465.1 Parachlamydiales bacterium
CATTACTGATGCAGATATCTGGATTTCCTACTAAGGTGGCTTTTGTAAGTTTCGCAAGTTCTGCAAGAGTAAATTGTTTTACCATGAATGTTACTCAGCCCCTTCCGCATTTGCTTGCAGTTTTTCTCCATTTTTCGCTGGAGTAGTAGAGGTTTTTTTACTACTTTCCTTATCAAATAATTTGTCCATATCACTGATGACAGAAGTTGTTACATCAAGATTCGTGTTGTAGTAAAAACATGCATCTTTATTGAGAATGTAGTCGAGATTATCACTTTTTGCAACTTTTGCTGATGCTTCTGTAATATATCCTGAAATTGACTGATTCATTTTCATGTATGCTTGATTGAGTACTTGGTAAAACTGCTGTTGGTAGCGATTTAGCTCTTCGCTAAGGGTTTGAAATTGTACATTAAGTTCTCGCTCCGCATCAGGAGATAGACTGTCTAGATGATCGGGGTCATTTAATTTATTAGCAATTTCACCTAGCTGCTTTTCTACGTCTCCAATAAGAGTAGTCATTTGACTTTTTAGTGTTTCAAAAGATTCTTGCTCTTCCTTGCCATATTTGGAATCTAGAAGACATGTGTTAAAATCAACGACCGCAACTTTTGTTGAAGCAGCATTTAGGGAAAATGTTAATAGAAATGTAGCTGCAAGAGCTATTTGTGACAATTTACGAACGTTCATGTTGGTCGACTCCTTCAATCTTGATTAGATCAATTCTGGTATTTCCTGTTTGCAAAAAAAATGCAGCAGAGGGTTTGTATTTATTTTGTTAAATCATTGAGCTTAACGTCCTTTTCCTCAAGTTAAAACTGTCCTCCCATAGAGAAAAAGAATCTTCTAACTTCACTTTTTGAACTTGCGTTAATCGGATAACCATATCCAACGATTAAGGGAACTCTATTAGCAAGTTCAAATCTTGCTCCATATCCCCAACTCATATTCATTTTATGGACATTTACGCGACTCATCGAAATGGAACCTCCATCTGCAAAGACAAACAGATCGAGCATTTTGAAGATGTTTTGTAAATATTCTACGGAAAGAAGAATGGATGAGATACCACCTGTTGGATCTCCTGTTCCGTACTTGGGACCAATTTGATAGGCGCGATATCCACGAACAGAGGTTTCACCGCCTAAGAAAAATCTTTCACTAAGAGGGAGAAGTTCTGCCGTTCCTTGTCCAAAGGTATCGATAAATTTGAAATCACCGCGCGTTTTTAGTGTACCTTTTCTCCATATGGGATAATAAAAAGTATTTACATAGCTAACTCGTAAAAATGGAAAACCTTTTTGCGAAGATGCATGCCTTCTTACACCAGCAATTTCTGCTTCTAGAATGGAACGTATGCCTCTATGCGGCTTAAAGACATTGTCTGTAGAATCATAAGTTAAATTCAGTCCAAATCCTGTGGCAATACCACTGTTTTTTTCTTGCTCTACTGCTTCTTCTCCCGCACTTTTATCAATTTTTATGATGGCGTTGCGAATTCTGTATTTCCAGCCACTTGTCCAATAGGGGGTTAGGGGATAGGATCCATAAAGTGCGAATCCAAGAGTGTTTACATCATAATCTTTGGATTGAACGCGACTTTGGGAATAGTTTACATCGAAGCCTACTCTCCATAGAGAATCTCTGAAATAGGGAGTTAGCCAAGAAATGGTGTAATTGTTCTGTCTTTTACCAATAGAGGCTTTTAGGTGTGTATATTCTCCACCGCCTCGAATTGCAGGAAGGCCATCTTTCCAAATGCGTCCGAGACCTTTATAGTTGAAATTGTTTTCTGCAAGATCGAGTCCTCCAAAAAGGTCATCGACAGTACTGAATCCAAAGAAAAGACTTAGGTTGCCAGTGGTAGTCTCTTCTACTTCAATGATGACGTCTCTATAATTTTCTCCAAGGGTTTTATCTTCTGTTGTTCGAACGGCATATACATTTACAGATTTGAAGTATCCCATTGATTCTAAGCGGTGCTGAGTGACTCTTAGCATACGAGAGTCAAATATTTCTCCAGGAATTAATTGGGATTCATGGAGAATGACGCTTGTACTTGTTTGCATATTTCCAAGAACGCGTACAAGTCCAATGTTATACTGCTCACCCTCTTCGATATAAAAAGAGACATTGTAACTTGGCTGATCGTGGTTTAACTGTAAATTATAGCGGACGCTTGTATCAATGTATCCTTTTTCTCCATAAAGGTCCTTGATGCTTTGCAATGTGTCGCGCAGCTTTTCTGGAGAGTAGGTGTCGCCATCATGAATAAGAAGTCGACTTTCAATTTTCTCATTATCAAAAAGTTCATTTCCCTCAAAGGTGATCTTGCTAAAGTGAAAAATTTCCCCGTGTACTGAACTTATTTCGATAAAGAGTTTTCCACTTTTTTCCGAATCTTTTAACTCAATATTTACAAGAGCATCTGCATACCCTTTATTTTGCAAGTAGTTTAATATAACGAGTTTGTCTTGCTCGAGAGCTTCTTCGTGATAGGTTCCTGTGCCGGTTAGCCAACTTGTAAAGAAATTGTATTTTTTGGAATTGATCATGTGCAAAAGATCGCTTTCTTCGGCTTTATCAAATCCATGGAACTCGATTTTGTCAATTCGCCCAGTATGTCCTTCATCTACGTGAATTTCAATTTCTATTTCATTGTTGCCGCGATCAGGCGTGATGCGATATTGCAACTGTGAATCAAAATATCCTTTTTTAATGTAGTATTCTTTGACCTTATTAAAAGCTTTATTAAAATCTTCTCGATTGAAAATTGTATTTGGTTTGATGCCTAACTCTTTTTGGAGCTTCCTTGTTTTTATCTCATTATTGCCGCTCCACTTAATTTGGCGTATGATCGGTTTTTGCCAGAGTTTTATGGAGATATGGATTTCGCCTTGTTTTACTAGGATTGTTGGTTCTGCCCTGTCATATTCATCAGAGAGCATTTTTAAATCATGATCAAAGGTGATTTGGGAAAAAGGGTCGCCAACTTTTGTGCTCATCCGCGCTAAAATGCGATCTGTATTTTGAGGCTCGTTTGGAGCTAAAGTTTCTACTTTGATTGTGATTTTTGCGACTTGTTTTGTTTCAAGGGTTTCACTTGGCTGAGTTTGCGAGTAGATGGGATGGGTGAGGGTCGCGGAGAGTAAAAAAGTAGCAAGAGCGATACGATGAAATTTTTTCATAGAGACTTTAGGTTTTTTATGAATGATTGAGGTGATTATAGGAAACCACTTGGAATAAAAGCAAGCCTCTACCCTCCGAATCAAGATTTGAGATTTTGCAGTGGGCAGATAATTGTAAAAATGTTACTTCAGAGTTTTAGGAAGCACTGAATAACTCCGCTGTTTCAACTTCAGCGCCTTTTCGGGAAAAATTCTTCTGAATTTAAAATTTCGGAGTTATCCAGAGCTTCCTTATGGAAAAAGAGTGAAATGAGTGGAGAAAAATGCAAAAATCAAAAGGTAGTCTTTTAGCACGCGCGCTTAAAGAATTGTCTTTGGTGTTTTCTAAAAATAGCTCTACCTTATTTAGTGGAAATTCAGATAAGTCTTTATTTGAATCGTGCCAAGTCGTTGCGGATAAGATGGGATTTTCTCTTGTTTCAATGGCTGAGTCTTTAGCCACCATTGATCAGATTTGTCGCCACTCTAATATTCAGCATCGCAAAGTAAACTTGAAGAGCCATTGGTGGGAAAAAGATCATGGGCATTTAATTGGCTATAACAAAGAAAAAAAACAATATATCCCGCTACTTCGCTCAAATAAATCGAATTATTATACGATTGATCCGATCAGCTTAAAACATATTGCAATTGATGCATGCAATGCAGAAGAGATTGCTGATCAGGCCTGTTCTATTTATCACCCTTTGCCAAAATATTGTGGCCGTTTTATAGCATTACTGGCTACCGTATTTAAGAAGAACCTGAGGGAGTATCGTTTAATTGGCATAGCGGGCGCTGTTGGGATCGTTTTAAGCTTTTTCATCCCTCTTGCGAATAAAGTGTTTTTTGACTATGTGATTCCGAATTATGATTTTGATGTCTTTTATCAAGTGTTTTTGGGGCTTATTGTTTTTACAGTTACGTCTGCAATTTTTGGCTTTACAAGATCAATTGTATTGCTTCGATTAAATGGGGTGATTTCCAATCGTTTACAATTGAGTCTTTGGGATCGTTTACTAAAACTGCCAGTCTCTTTTTTTCGTTCTATGCCCATTGGGGATCTTTTGCAACGAACCTTGATTTTTGAGGAAATTCGAGATAATTTATCGCAGAACACCGTGAAAATTATATTTAATGGAGTATTTTCTTCGATCTATTTAGTGATAATGTTTCTCTACAGCTGGCAGCTGGCTTTAGCGGGGGTGATCATTATTTTCCTTAGCACATGTGTAACGGCTGTCGTTTTTCTCATGAGGCTTCATTATGAAAGAATTATTTTACGCTCGAGTGCAATAATTCATGCATTTCTTATTCAAGCTACAAGAGGAATCGTAAAAATTCGGATCGCAAATGTAGAAAGTACTATTTTTTCTATTTGGGCAAAGAAATTTTCTTATAATCAATCACAGCGGTTAAAATCGCAAAATTTGCAAAATATTGTAAACACTTCCACCGAGACGTTTAACCTCCTCACATCGCTTGTGATTTTTGCGATTGTGGCTTTTTTTCAAGGTGAGAGTTCTCAGGCGTTTACTGTTGGTCAATATTTAGCATTTATTGCAGCTTTTGGTCCGTTCTCTTTTGCGACCTTTGAATTTTTAAATACAGTGACATCCCTTGTGTCGATGATCCCTCTTTGGGAAAGAGTACAGCCCATCCTTACCGTGCCTGTTGAGAGAAAGAAAGGCGCTCTAGATCCAGGAGAGCTTAAAGGAGCGATTTCCATAAAAAATCTCGATTTTC
>DAOWHK010000112.1 GCA_030641465.1 Parachlamydiales bacterium
ATTCTTTTGTGAATAATATTTCGACAAAATATGGTGGAACACATGTAACAGGATTTTCTACAGCACTTACTCGAACGCTTAATCAGTACATTAAAAACAACAATTTATTGAAAAATGCAAAAGTCTCGGTTACGGGAGAAGATATGAGGGAAGGACTAGTTGTTGTTCTTTCTGTGAAAATTGCAAACCCTCAATTCGAAGGGCAAACAAAACAGCGTCTTGGAAATTCAGCCGTGGCATCTGTTGTACAACAAATTGTAGGTGAGGAATTTGGAATATTTCTCAATGAAAATCCGACTATTGCAAAGAAAATTGTTGAAAAAACAATTATTTCTGCCCAAGCAAGAGAGGCTGCAAAAAGAGCTCGTGATTTAACATTAAGAAAAACAGTACTTGACGGCGGCAGACTTCCCGGTAAACTTACAGATTGTCAAGAAAAAGACCCTTCTAAATGTGAAATTTATATTGTTGAGGGAGATTCTGCGGGTGGTTCTGCAAAGTCTGGACGTGATCGGCGCTTCCAAGCAATTTTGCCAATTCGAGGTAAAATTTTAAATGTTGAAAAAGCCAGACTAGAAAAAATTCTGCAAAATGAAGAAGTCGGTACGATGATTTCTGCATTTGGATGTGGAATAGGAAAAGACAATTTTAATTTAGAGAAGTTAAGATATCACCGCATCATTATCATGACCGATGCCGACGTCGACGGATCACATATTAGAACATTGCTACTTACTTTTTTCTATAGGCATATGCCAGCACTCGTTGAAAATAATTTTATTTATATCGCAAGACCCCCTCTTTATAAAGTTAGCCGAAAAAAAGTCAGTAAATATATCCACTCAGAAAGGGAGATGGATGAATATTTACTTAACTTAGGGATGAGTGATCTTACCATTCGTTTAGCATCTCACAATGATGCTTTGGAAAAAGATGAAGTGAAAAATCTACTTTATACTATCTTAGAGGTTGAGCAGCTTATTGCATCTATTGAAAGAAAAGGCGTTCCTTTTCGGGAATTTATTGGGGCCCAAAATGAAGAAGGGTTACTTCCTCATTATCTTATTCATCTCTCCGATAGAAATCAATTTGTGTATTCAAAAGATGGTGTTGCAGAAATAAAAAAGGAACATGAAGAAATTCAGAAAAAGCAACATGAAGAAACACTCGCATCTATTCCAATAGAAGAGCAAACTGAAACGATGAAACATTTTGAGCCCAAGGTCCTTTCTTTTATTGAATTCTATGAACAAGGCAAACTTACTGCTCTGAAGGAAAAATTGGCGCTTTATAGTGCATCTTTTAATCAATATATGATTGCAAGCGGTAAGCTCTTTGACATTATTGATGAAGCGGAGCTGGAAACTCCTATTTATACTTTAAAAGAGCTTATCGAATTTCTCCGTAATAACGGTAGGAAAGGGCTTGAAATACAAAGGTATAAAGGTCTCGGTGAAATGAACGCCGATCAGCTTTGGGATACGACAATGGATCCTGTAAAACGCACTTTACTTCAAGTAACTATTCCGGATGCAATCGCTGCAGATCATATGTTTACTATGCTCATGGGAGAAGACGTGCCACCAAGACGCGCGTTTATTGAAAATCACGCGCTTTCAGTGAAAAATTTAGATATTTAGGAGAAAATAAGTAGATGTCTTATACAGAAGGTGAAATCATTCTTCCTCGTAATGTTGAAGAAGAGATGAAGGAAAGTTATTTAAGATACTCGATGTCGGTGATCATTTCGAGAGCACTTCCTGATGTGCGCGATGGTTTAAAACCTTCTCAAAGGCGCGTATTATACGCTATGCGTCAGCTTAATTTATCTCCTGGAGCCAAGCACAGAAAATGCGCAAAAATCTGTGGTGATACTTCAGGTGACTTTCATCCACACGGTGAATCGGTCATTTATCCAACGCTTGCTCGAATGGCGCAAAGCTGGGTAATGCGCTATCAATTGATTCAGGGGCAAGGAAATTTTGGTTCTGTTGACGGAGATCCACCAGCCGCTATGCGTTATACTGAAGCGCGCCTCACAAAAGCCTCTATGGCTCTTATGGAAGATCTAGATAAAGAGACAGTCGAATACGTTCCTAATTACGACGAAACTAGACAAGAACCAACTGTTTTCCCAGCTAAATTCCCCAATCTTCTTTGTAATGGATCTTCTGGAATTGCCGTAGGAATGGCAACAAATATTCCACCACATAATTTGGGTGAGTTAATTACTGCTACAAAACTTCTAATAGAGGACAAGAACACAACCACCGATCAAATCATGGAGGTTATGCCAGCTCCTGATTTCCCGACAGGTGGCGTGATTTGTGGCTATCGCGGAATTAAAGAGGCCTTTCATACTGGACGTGGAAAAATCATGCTTAGAGGCATGATTCATGTGGAAGACCTTGGAACTTCTGGTGATCGGCAGCGTTTAATGATCGACGAAATTCCTTATAACGTCAATAAGTCGAGACTGATTGAAAAAATAGCCTTTCTTATCAATGAAAAAACGATGACAGGTGTTTCTGATATACGTGACGAATCAGATAAACAAGGAATGAGAATTGTTTTAGAGCTCAAGCGCAATGAAATACCTGATGTTACGATCAATCAGCTGTATAAGTATACAGACATGCAAGTCACTTTTGGCGCAAATATGCTAGCTCTTGATAAAGGGCTACCTCGGGTAATGAATGTCAAACAGATGATTTTGGCATGGATTGACCATCGCATAGAAGTGATTCGTGCGCGCACTCGTTATGAATTAAATAAATGTGAGCTAAGATCTCATCTTTTAGAAGGGTATCTCAAAGCACTAGATCACCTAGATGATCTAGTAAAAATTATTAAAGCCAGTCCTCATCGAGAACAAGCGAAAAAAGAGATCATCGCAAAATATGAATTCACAGATAGACAAGCTACGGCCGTTTTAGAGCTTCGTCTTTATCAATTGACCGGGCTAGAAAGAGAAAAAATTGAAAAAGAATATGCCGAGCTTCAAGCAAAAATTGCCAGGTACCGCGCAATACTTGCATCAGAAGTGCTTGTTCGAGAAATTATCGTTCAGGAACTCGGGGAAATTCAAAAAGGGTCCATTTCAGAAAGAAAAACGCGTATTACAGCTGCTGAAGGTGAACTCAATATGGAAGATCTCATTGCTGATGAAGCAGTGATTATCACAATTTCCAATGACGATTATATTAAACGGATGCCTATGTCTACTTTCCGCGAGCAGCGTCGTGGAGGGCAGGGAGTGATCGGCATGGACATGAAAAAAGACACAGACGCAATCAAAGAAGTTTATGTCGCTTCAACCCATGATAATTTGATCATTTTTACAAGTTTTGGAAGGTGTCATTGGCTAAAAGTTTGGCAAATTCCAGAAGCTGGAAGAAGAACTAAAGGAAAGCCTCTTGTCAATTTACTTGAAGGTCTTGGAAAAGAGGAAAAAATTGCAGCCGTTCTTCGTGTAAAATCATTTGAAGAAGAAGATGTATCCATTCTTTTAACTACATCTAAGGGAATTGTTAAAAAAACAATTCTGAGTGCATTTAGTTCTCCGCGTAAAAAAGGTGTTTATGCGATTAACATCGATGAGGGAGATGAAGTCAATGGAGCGCATCTTGTAAGAAAAGGTCAACAAGTGATGCTATTTACTAAATGGGGAATGGCAGTCCGTTTTGAAGAAACACTAGTGCGTCCGATTGGAAGGGTTGCAAGAGGTGTTCGCGGTGTTAAACTCAAAGATGAGACAGATTGTGTAGTATCTTCAGCAATTGTTTCCGGAGATGAAACGCTTCTTATTGTATGTGAAAATGGTTATGGAAAACGATCTCAGGTTGAACAATTTAGACAAACTAATCGCGGAGGCGTTGGCGTCCGATCTATTATTACAAGTAAGCGGAATGGCGCTGTAATTGGAGCCATCTCTGTAAAAGAACTTGATAGTGTTCTTATGATGTCAGCTATAGGTCAAACGGTAAGAATGTGTATGAAAGATCTTCGGGTAATGGGACGTTCAACACAAGGCGTTAAGGTTGTTAATCTTAGAGCAAATGACCATCTTGTAGCATTGCAAAAAATTGAACACATTGAAACAGAAGAGATTGAAGGTGAAAAGTCAAAATCTTAATAAAGGATGGCTCATTACTTTTGAAGGGGGCGAGGGTTCTGGAAAAACAACCTTACAAAAGGCTATTCATCAAAGTTTGATTGAAGACGGCTACCCAGTGACTTCGACCAAAGAGCCCGGTGGGAGTAGGCTTGGAGAGCATATTCGAGAGCTCCTTCTTTATAAAACTGAAGTAGCAATTTCAAATAAAGCAAAACTACTACTATATTTAGCTGATAGAGCTCAGCATATTGAGGAAGTAATTGCGCCAAAGCTAAAAGAGCGCGAAATTATTTTATGTGATAGATTTACGGACTCCACCTTAGCATATCAAGGAGATGTAGGAAATATTTCTGAGGAGAGTTTGGAGAATCTTTGCAGTTTTGCCGCCTCAAATATCATCCCAGATCTTACATTTTTTCTAAATATTGATCCAAAAATTGGGCTTTCAAGAATTCATAATAATCATCAAATTTTTGATCGAATGGAGTCAGAAACTCTTGCCTTTCACGAAAATGTTAGAAAAAAATTCTTGTCACTTGCGAAAAAAAATTCGAAGAGATTTGTGATATTAGATGCAAATCTAGACCCGATGCAAGTCAAGAAGCTCGCCTTAAAAGCCCTTTATTCGAGACTAAACAGGACATGACACTGCAAAGTTTAATTGGGAACCCACGAGTAAAAACACTTCTCCAAAGTCTCACTTTGAAAAACACTCTTCCTCACGTGCTTCTATTTCATGGACCAAAAGGTGTTGGAAAATCTACTTTTGCAAAAAACTTTATCGAAGAATTATTGAAAAAAAGCAAGACAACATTAGATGTTTCGTCCCATCCCGATATTCGCCACTACTATCCTGAGGGTAAAACTTCAATGCATCCCATCAGTAAAATGCATGAGCTGATTAAAGAAGCCAAAATCCCTCCCTTTGAAGCAAATCAGAAATTTTTTGTTATTCACGAAAGCGATAGGATGCTTCCCTCTAGCAGTAATTCTCTACTAAAAATTTTAGAAGAGCCAGAAGACGGAGTACATTTCATCCTACTAACAAACCACCTTGAGCTCATGCTAAGTACGGTTACATCGCGCGCAATTAAAATCACTTTTTCTGAAGTGTCTGATAGTGCAATGGATGCTTTTCTTGGAAATTATCCAGATATTACCTTGGACAGAAAGCGCGAGATCATTTTTTTAGCAAATGGGTCCTTTCTAAAAGCAAAAGAGATCATAGATAACACGGAAGACAATCTTACGCCACGATTAATCGAGATGTTAACCTATGGAATGCATGGTGCCTATAAAGAGCTTTTATCAACTTTAAAAGAGATTGATCTCATAGCAGAAGATCGCACGAGATTTGATGAAGTCCTAAATGTTATCTATTATTGGTATAGAGATCTGGAGCTTATCAAGCGTCAGGCTTCAGAAAGTCTTCTTTTTTTTCATAACTATCAAAAAGAGCTTCAATCTTGCCTAAAGTGTACAATTCCATCTCTTGAAAAAATCCATCAAGCATTAAAAAAAATGCGATATTCCCTTAGCGTGAATATTAAACTGCGCCATGTTTTAGAACAGTTTTTTCTTGAATACCATTTTTAATAAGGTGTGCTTTTTATTTTTTAACCCTAGAAGGAGTAAAAGATGGGTTAAGAAATGGATGCTTTAGAGCCTGACCTGCAGTCATTCTTGCATTAGGTTCAATGCCAAGTGTCCTTTCCAAGAAAGATATAGCTTGCTCAATGTTTGCCTGATTGTGAGTTTCTCGAAATTTTGCACGAAGCCCATCAAATTTTCGATTGATATATCGATGGTCACGACCTGAATAACCTTCAAAAAGATGATCTCCAGTTAAGAAAAAATAGAGTGTAGAGCCAACAGCGAACATATCTGCTGATAAATCAAGTTTATCTTCATTTGCAGAATATGGGTTTTTAGTTTCCGTTGATTGAAAATCTTCAGGAGCATTTTTTACGAAAGATGTTCGGAAATCTTGTAAAAATAGTTTGTTTGGCCTATCAATTGCCATATGAGCTGGTTGAATATTTCCATGAACAATGTTACGGGAATGAATGAAACTTACTCCATGTAATAAATCATCTAAGAGTCTGCGAGCCTGTTCTATTACTTCTGTTTTCTGATGTTTTCCTTGCACGAAAGATTTTTGAATGAAGGCTGAAGCACTTGATTCGTATCTAGGAAAAATAAGCGCGCTTCTTGAAAATTCCAAGAATGGAAGAATATGATGGGCGGTTTGAAGAAGGTTAGAATTACTGGCTTCATCTGTCAAATATTGTAACATTTCGAGTTCATTAAGAAAGCATTTAAGGTTTTTATACCTCTTGAGCACCACAGGTTTGCCACCTAATGTTGTAGCTTGAATTTTATTATCTTTTTCTTTTACAGGACCGGATGAGAATGTAAGTTTAGGATGAGATACAGTGGAACAAGGAATCTGAAGGAAGGGGTCTGTTATTGCTTTTTTTACAGTCATTCTTTTGCTTGGATCTATTCTTAATGCTCGGCGTACGAAGTCAAAAGCTTCATTTCCATATTTTTCTTTTAGTATTTCAAGCTTAGCATTTTTAAATTCTTGGTTGTTTACTAATGCACAAACGCTTGCTTCATCTTCTGCAAAAAAAAGATGCTCACCTGTAAGCATATAATAAACAGTGCAACCAACAGCCCACATATCAGCAGATGTGTCGTAACCAGATTTATTAAAGATTTCAGGGGCTCTATAAACTGGAGCGAATAATTCAGGATGTTCGCCATAAGTCCTATCTGAAACTTTGTGGGCAGCACCAAAATCAGCAAGAAGCGCTAATTGTGGGTTATGCATAAGAATATTACTTGGTTTAAGGTCTGCGTGGATAAAACCTTGATTATGCAGAAGAAATAGAGATGTCAATATTTGAAATGTAGAGTCTTTTGCATTTTCTAGAATGTTTGCAGGGTCATTCTTGAGGTTTATTTTCGTGATAATACTTAATGTTTTGTGTTCACAATAGGGGAATACCAGAGCCAAACTTGTGGAATCAATTTCAGCAGAATCAAGAAGAGGTAAAATACGATGTCTTTCTATAAGATCCAAAGGATGGGCGCGACTCTTTACAAGGTCATGGTTGAATTTTTGTTCTTCTGTTAGAACAGCAAAACAGTCTCGACTTAATTTGTTGACCTTGATTGCTACAGCTGCTCCTGTTTCATCAATTCCTTGATATACTTTTGCAAAGCTTCCTTCCCCAATTGGACGCAAAATAGTGTAAATATGAGCCTCTGAGCTGAAGCTAAGATTCGAAGTTTTGTCAAAAACTGTAGTGTTGTCTTTTTCGTTGTAAAGAGTTGAGGTAGTCTTAGTAGATAAAAATTGTGGGGCAGCAGCCATTTTAAAGATCCTTTTATTTATTTCTCATTTGATTATATACAATATGAGTTTTTATTTAAATACTAAGAAATTTTTACTATAATGTTTAAATTTTAGTTTTTTAGTAAAAGGATAGCTTCTTCAGTTTTTATTCTTTCTTCGGGATGTAAACAAAGAGACCCTTCCAAAATTTCTCGCAAATTTAGAGGGGCTGAATCAGGTAGGAGTGGTGGTAGTGATGGCTTTGTTTTTTTTGCATTAGGCTCATTTACTGATTGGTAGTAAAGGCTATTATCTACTAAATACTGGAAAGGAAGTGGTCCTCTTATTGACCTCATGAGACTTAGTAAATCTTGTTGATCCTTAGGTTTAAATAATAACTTTCCGGTATGGATTTCATAAATTGTGGCACCAGCGCTCCACATGTCATTACTAAAGCTTGGAGTGTGATAAAAAAGGTTTTCTGGGGAGCGATATGCAAGAGTTACTAGTGTTTCTAAATCATATCTCTGATGAGAAAATCTAGATAATCCAAAATCTGCAATTACAATAAGATTTTTATCTGAAATCAATAAATTTTCAGGTTTAATATCTAAGTGAATCGTTTGATTTTTTTCAAGATAGCTCAATCCATCGAAAATATTTTGCGCATACCTTAGAGTATTTGCAAGGATTGATTTTTGGGAAAATTGAGAATGTTCTTGAATATATTGAAATACATTCCTTTCATATTTCGGTAAAACTAAACAGTAATTACCGTTTAAAGGGTCTTTATATTCATCAAGATATGAAATAATACAAGGGTAATTTAGTCTAGATAAGAAACCTAGTTCTCTATCATAATAAGATTTATTAGCATTAGAAAATTCCTTGATAGCAACTTTTTTTGACTTTATTATGTCTAATGCATCATAAACTGTTGCAGAGGAACCTCTTCCGAGCTCACCAAATTTAATATAAAGATGTGTAATAGGAGTAGACATAGTTATTTTTTTTGTAATTATTTAATTAATAATAACACAGTTATTAATTAATAACACTATTATAACATTTAATTAGATGGTTTACACCGTTTAAAGCTCTATGAGGGTGCTGCTCTTCCGGTAGATTGTAGTATTTAGCAATCTTATTTTTAGAAAGCCCTGATTCCCAAGGGTATGGGGCTTTTTGAGATTTAGCATCAATCATAGTCTTTGCAAAAAACATCGAGGCTAGATCTAACCAGTGGTAGGGCCAATTTAGCGATTCTTGAATATCAGAGCTAATGACTTTTGAAAAAAATGCGCGATCGAAAGAGGGGTTTTGGCAGATGAAGATATACTTATCTCTTGTGACCCTATGCTCAGTAAATGAGGCTTGAATTTCTTTAGCAACAGATGCTCTTGAATGTCCTTTTTGCGTTTCTTCCCAGGTAAAGCCGTTAATATTCAGACTTTCCCTATCACTTTCTTCCCACTCCTCAATAGAAGGCTTAATGAGTGTAGAGTACTCATAGATTGGAGTATCAGTAGTTAAATCGACCATTTTATAGGCGATTTCAATAATATGATGCCTTTGAAAATTCAGGCCATTTGTTTCAGTATCTAAAAAAATTCCAATCATACCTTCAATCTAGCAAGATTTAGAAGAAGTTGCAATCATTCTTCTAAAAAGAGCGACAAAGACTTGAGAAGGAACTTTTTTGGGTACTCCCATTAATCACCATTTTCTTCATCGAACAAGGGATGTCGATTATATTTGGTAGTAAGCCACCCTGGAAGGCGGTGTAATGAAAGGAGACCGATTAATATGACAGAAGTTGCAATTCCAAGAATGAACATAGAATTTGCAATCGCAAGGCCAACGGATGCTGTTGCCCAAAGTGTTGCAGCTGTAGTTAGTCCTCGAACACGTCCTCGATCTCTAAGAATTACTCCAGCTCCAAGAAATCCAACGCCACTGACAATTTGCGCAGCTATCCTTGACGGGTCAGCAAGTCCTAAAACGTGAAAGGAAATGAGGCCAAAAAGACAGGATCCAACTGCTACCGCTGCATGCGTTCTAATTCCGGCAAGTCCTACATGTCTCTCTCTTTCTAAACCAATCAGGGATCCTAAAAATCCTGCAAGGATAATATAGGAAACAAATAGTAATTCTTTTTCCCAGCTCATAAAAGATTCCCTTAAGTAAGGGGATGCCCAAAAGGTCCATCTTCAACTCTTTTTCGCTCTTTTCATCAAACTTCGCAACTATGTAAATCGCTTATATTCAGACATATGCTAATTTACAAAGTTGTGGGATTTGAAAGAAAATCTTCGAAAAATTTGTAATGGGCGGCCTTACCAACACTCCCGTGAATCAATACATTTATTTACATTTTTTAGATAAAGGTGTCAATTGATTAATAAGAGGACTCTCTGGTACAATTTTTATACACAGACCGATTCAAGACTTGGGTTTTTCCAACAGTCAGCGGCCAAGGTTTAGACTCTCTGAAGCAGCTCCTATTTATGAATAGGGGCGATGCAGGAGAGCCTAAAAATTAGTTGTCTGACACAGGAAAAAATCCAAAGGTTGATTAGATTTGTGTATACTCATTAACCAAAGAGTTTTAAGTGGCCGAGATACCTAAGCAAAAATTTCGTGAAATAGTCTTCCAGCTGATCTATAGTTTAGATTTCAACGAGTTAGAGGATTCAAATCAATTATTTTCTATACTTGATAAGTGTCATGTTTCAAAAAAAAATATGCTAGCTGCAAGAGAAAGGGCGGATCAATTAAAAGTACATCAGATAGAAATTGATGAGCTTATTGCAAAGTTTTCTCCTGAATATGATTTTTCAAGAATTTCCGAAGTAGAAAAAAATATTTTGAGACTTGGGACATTTGAAATGATGTATGACACTGCAATTCCTCCAAAAGTTGCGATTACTGAGGCCGTTCGTCTCAGTCGCAAGTATGGATCCCCAGAAGGAGGGAATTTTGTAAATGCAATACTTGATGCGCTCTTGCATCAAGGGACATAATTCGATATACTCTAAGATTTTTAAGGAAAGATCTCTTGTTGATTGAGTCGCAAATTCAAAGAAATAAATACCTCAAAGATTTGACGACATTTAAGGTCGGAGGCCCTGCGCAGGAACTCGTCTTAGTAGATACTATTGAGATGATGCTTGATGTCATGCAATACATTCGAAAAAAAAAGATCCTCTATATGGTTTTAGGAAAAGGATCGAATTGCCTTTTTGATGATAAAGGATTTCCCGGACTTATTGTTCTCAATAAAATTAATTTTTTTCAGGAAAAAGGAAGTGTGTTTGAAGTAGGAGCTGGATTTAGCTATTCTCATCTAGGAGTAAAAACTGCAAGAAAAGGGTGGAGCGGTCTCGAGTTTGCGTCGGGAATTCCAGGCACTGTTGGTGGCGCAGTTTATATGAATGCTGGTGCAAATGGAATGGAGACAAAAGATTCGTTATCACATGTGAGCTATATAGATGAAGAGGGGAAGCTTATTAAAAAAGCAAAAAAGGATCTAACATTTAGTTATCGGAGCTCATCTTTTCATCAAATGCAGGCGATCATCGTTTCTGCAGAGTTTGCTTTAACAGCTTCTAAGGATGCACGAGCAAGACAGATAGAGATTGTCAAATATCGCGCTAAAACCCAGCCCTTTGGAGAAAATTCTGCTGGCTGTATCTTTCGAAATCCAAAGATTGAGAGCGCTGGCGCTCTCATTGAAAAATGTGGATTAAAAGGCATAAGTGTTGGAAATGCAAAAATTTCCCTCAAGCATGGAAATTTTATTATCAATGAAGGCGATGCAAAATCTTGTGAGATAGCCGAATTAATTAGTAAAATTCAAGCCGAAGTTAAGATGCAAACTGGATGTGATTTAGAAGTGGAAATAAAACGAGTGCCAAATGAATAATACACCTTTTCGAGCAGATATGCATATGCACTCAACATGCTCTGATGGATCGCTCAGCCCGAAAGAGCTTTTATATCATGCAAAAGAAAAAGGCCTTTCTGCTCTATCTATCACAGACCATGATACGACCGAGGCTTATTCAGAAGAGCTCTTTTCAGAATCCAAAAAACTTGGCCTGTTTCTTTGCAAAGGAGTAGAGTTTTCTTGCAGGCATAAAGACACGAATGTACATATTTTAGGGTATCATTTTCAAACAGACCTTGTAGGATTTTGCCTTGAACACCAATTGCGCAGAAAAAGTCGCAATCTTAAGATACTTGCTAAATTAAGAAAGAATAATATTTCAATTGAGGAAGGGGAGCTTTATGGAGAAGCTGCTACCCCAGAAAAAGTCATTGGGCGACCACATATTGCAAGTTTACTCATTAGAAAGGGGATCGCAAAAGATTTTAAGGAAGCTTTTACCAAATATCTAGGTGATAAAGCATGCTGCTATGATCCTGGCAACCCATTTTCTGTAGAAGCAACTATTGAAACAATCCACGCAGCAAATGGAAAGGCTTTTATCGCTCATCCTCATCTTATGAAAAAAAATCGTGTCATAAAGGATCTTCTTAAAATGCCACTTGATGGGATTGAGTGTTATTATTCTATGATACCGCGCGATCAAGAAGAAAAATGGCTGCAGATAGCAAAAAAAAACAATCTTTTGATTAGTGGAGGCTCTGATTTTCATGGGGAAATAAAACCTCATGTGTTTATGGGAAGTTCATGGATTGATGAAGAAACGTTTCGTAAAATTATGGATGATTCAAATGATAA
>DAOWHK010000148.1 GCA_030641465.1 Parachlamydiales bacterium
TTAAAGCCGCATTCTTCAGAGAGTGCAATATAGGGATCCTTTTCCCCATTCAGATTCCGAAGTTTTACTAAGAAAATTACTTTGAACTGAGGCCACCATTCTTTTCCTTTAAGCGCGGCCATCTGAGCAAACGTGGTCTTTCCAACACCTGCGACTCCAAATATAACGACCTTTTTTTCTAATTTATTTTTAAGTTTTTCCTGTTCAAAAAGCTCTTCTGGTTTAATGGGCTTTTTTATTTTTACAAGTGATTCATAGGTCTGGATTCTACGATCTTCAAAAGTCTCTTCTTTTTCACTCTTTTCTTTTCTTTCCTCTTCAGCAATCATTGCAAGGCTTGTGTAAACCCCCTCAATTGGAAGAGACATCTCCCAGGCTCCATTCCTATCTTTGACTTTATAAATACTAGAATTTGCATGTGTTTTTTGATAGTGAGAGCTAACTGTTTCTGAAAGTCTTTCAGTTAAAATACGTTCTAAAAAATCATTACTAACCTTCTCTATTGCTTCTTTAGCATCAGGCCCCAAAGAAGCGAGAATCTGCTCAATAGAAACAGCTGATCTTTGAACGCGATGCATTCCAATAAGATGCCCTGATGCGTCAAGAAGAGGGCCTCCTGAAGAGCCTTTTTCTGTAGCAATATCATGAGCTATTGTATATACAGTTTTTTCAGTAACAGAGCCCGTTCCCAGAATAAGTTGTTTTTGCATTGCCTCTTGGCTTGGATAGTGAACAAGTGAAACATTAGAGAGCTTTGGAGTTGCTGAGCTCACTACTCCTTCATTAAAATTGGACTCAGCCATATAACCAATCTCTAAAATTTCAAGAGGAAGATCTTTTGTATCTATTGCTACGATTATATAATCTAAGTAATCTTTTTTAGGATTGTTTACTCCAGAAGATAGGCTACTAGCAAGTACATTTGGAGCAAAGCGACATACTTTTTCTATTCCTTCAAAACATATATGGTATTTCTTTGCAAAATCTCTTCTTGGAAGGACGTGCTTACAAGTCAAGATAACGCCTGATGCAATTAAAATTCCTGTTCCACCATCATTGGAATTAGAAACAAGACTAATCTTACAAACTCGCCCTTTCCACCGGTTAAAAACTTCAAGCTCTAACGCTGTTATGCTTTTACTTGCATGAAGTTGATCGGTAAGGCTTTCAACATGAGGAGGGGTATTAGCTGGGCCTGTCTCTATTGCTGCCATTTTATGTCCTATTTAAAATTTGCAAAAGAAAGAGTTACTTGAATGAAAAAGTTTGAGCTTTTTCTGGATAAAAATCTACTGTGATCTATTGTTATAAACTCATAAGTAAGGATTGAATTAGGAAAATATATTTGGAGGTTATTTACAATCTATTCGTAGGGATAATCTTTCTAACATTCGGACCAGAGATGCCAAGGAAATGTTCGCGTATCGTAGGGTCTAAAAAAAATCCTTGATTTAAGCATTTAACAATCAACCACTAAAGCAATGTGTAACGGTTACACATTGGCTTCATTGATCTCAGCAGAGATCTGATCTAGCCACTCAGCTTCTCTTTGACCGGTGATTGTTTCTTCTTTTTTCTGTAAATTTTCCATGTCTTTTTGTTTTGGTAGATAGGAATAATACATCATACATTGTCCTGATATCCCCCATCTTTTTCCAAATCTAATTTCTACCCCTCTTGGGGTATAAAAACGCGTATTATCATAGGTAGAAAGATTCACTTTTTGCATGGTAGAACTATATTTATAGGCATAGGCATTTTGCATATGCTCCATCACTTTAAGTGGCAACTGATCCCAAATAATATTGATGGAGTACGTTCGACCTGTTTCATCTAATACGATACTCATTTTCTTCATGTTTCCAATTTGCTCTGTTGGAGCATACGAAGATATCACGATCTCATGAGACTCATTCTCTCGACCTTCCATTTCAAACACATTGTAAGAAGCATTTTGACGATCTAAAATTGTTAAAATTTGCTCATAGGTTGTTTCTCCGAGCACAAATCCAAAAATCGTCTCTTTAGGAACAGGTTGATTCGGATGCTCAAATGAATAAGCTTTTTGTATGATTGTAGGAATTGTTTGCTCTTTAAAATGACTGGTAACAATGGAAAGTGCTGTAAAAAATACCATAACTAGAACAGGCAATACTGGAGTTGCTGCAAGTAAAACGGTGGGATCTCTTCCCATCATTTTTAATACTTTTGAAGCAATAAGGAATCCAATAAACGAGAACCCCGCAAAACACACCACAACAAGTCCTGCGGGATAATAAGCATACCCTATGTATGCGAAAATACCAACAGCAATACATGGGGCCATCTGCGCCCAAAGATGCAACTTATGCCTGCTAAATGGCGGAGGAGTGGAAAGGTCCCTTGATGGAAACAAATAATCTAAAATGCTCATAATTCCCCTGCAGTTTATTTTCCCGTGATTCTATCACCAATATGTACAGTTGTAGATGGCAGGCCATCTATTTGACTTAGCAACTCTGCATCTTCAGTTGTCACTAATGCAGCACTTACCCCATTAGGACCTTTGATAATAAATTTTTCTCCCGCAAAATGAGACATGTTTAGAAGCCATTTCAAAATATCTTCTTTTTTTTCAATCGTAATTTCTACAGACATAATTATTCCCCTTCAGGTTACATTCCTTTATCTAAATTCTTTTCCCTTTCTAAATCTTTCTCTGCTCGTTGTTGAATCATTGTTTCTAAATGATTTTGTCTTTCCAATAAATGTTTATCGTAAATAGCAGTCGAGAGAGCTTCCTTATGTAAAAGCATCACTTCTTTCTTATTAAGCTCTTTTCCTAAAATCACTTGAGTGCACGCGCTTGTTAACATTTTATCTTTTGCTAAATCTCGTATTTTCATAGGAATACTTGCATCCTGATAGCGTATAATTCCAATCTCTCTAATTGTTTCTTTCATCATAATAAGCTCTGAGTATGATGGAACTATTCCATATTTTGCTTCAAATATTATTGCTTGATGAGAAATTGCTCTACTTAACTCTCCATTCGCTGCAATTAGTGGATCTTGTGACAGTTGCTCTTGAACTTTTACCTGAGGACTAAAAAGCGCTACTGCATCACCAACATGCGCTTTCCATATTTTTTTTTCTTCAGCATCTGAGGAAACCTGCTTTAATTTCTCTTGAAAATCTACAGAAGTTCTTTCTTCAAAATGAAGGAGTATATTTCGAACTGAAGCTCTTTCTATATGGCTTTCTTTCTTGATTCCAAGTGATGCAAAAACCTCATGATATAAGCGGTCTTGCCTGCTACCTGGAAAATAAGAATGAATATTAAAACGACTTACAGATTTTGGCCATGGATCTGCTAAATCCCACTTACGAGGGAAATCCTTAAAAAACTCAGGTTTTTCCATCATTTTGATTTCTGCTGCTCCAGCTTTTTTGAGTTCACTACAGATTTCTTTTCCCGCTTTGAATCCAGCTTCATCATTATCAGGCCAAATAATAACTTCTCGTCCTGCAAGAGGAGTCCAATCTGTTTTTTTCACTGCATGGGCACCTCCAAGCCACGTCATTACAACAAAAGACTGCTCAGGAAATTTCTCCCCTGCTTTGTCTGCAGTCTTTTCTCCCTCTACAATCAGTATTTTAGCTGATGGATCTTGATGCAATAGGTGGAGATTATAAAGAGATCGTTTTTGCTGGGATTCAGGAGCAAACCCCTTAATTTCCCAATGTAATTCATTCGGATTATCTTTCCTGTAACCAAAACTCAGTGGAGGAGTAATCTTCTTCTGCGGATCATCTTTACTCTGTAATCGCAATACATAAAATAGAAGAGCCCCTTTATCATCTCGATAAGCATGGCGATTCACTTCTTCAAAATAGTGGTGTAAACTCTTACTCCCCATTTCTTCAAGCTTTGGAGCAGTATTCGATCCTGGTTTTACACTTACCCAATCTGATTTAGTCTCTGAGTGATAAATTGGTTTATGAAAGTTTTGGGGAACAATCGTTCCTTTGGATTCTCCAAGAAAATCTTGGACCCATCCTTTTGCCTCTGACGGATCTAGCCTTAATTCCCTCTGAACAAGCTTGAATACACTCCCCCCATCCTTATTTTCAAAGTCATAAAACTGACCAGTCTTAGTTCCGCTATGTACTACTGAAAGAGCTCCCTTGCTACCAAATCTAAAACTGGAATGATTTTTTCCCGTAGGACCATCAGGAAAGAGCTTGAACAATAAGGGTTCAAGATTGTCTTTGAGTTTTTGTTCTAGATTGAGCATGTAATTTGGAGCTGTGGCTTGATCTTTTAAAATTGCTGAATATCGAGAAGATTGTGAGCTCACAATTTCCAAGGCTTTTTTTTCTAAAAAGCCGTGGACCTCTTTAGTAGAGAGTACTTCTTGCAAACGATACGCTTGCTCATTTCTCTTTCCACACGCTACTTTCCAATTTTTTACATAGGTATTTGGTGAGGAGTCTGCCGATTCACCATGGATTGAAAGATCCGCTATTTCTTTCAGTAAAGATGCCTTTTCAGCAAAATGAAAATATGACGTAATTCTCCCCTGCTGATCTTTATTCAATGCTTTCCAACAGTTAGGATTATTCTGTATGCATTTTGCCAAATACTGATCAGGGGTCAAACGTTTGTCGTGAGCCGGCGACATAGAACCTTCTGAGATCTCTTTTTCTTCTAATTTATGAGAATTATCATCCGTATGTTTCTGAGTGTCGGTTAATACCTGCTCAACGGTTGCATTAACTTTTACAGCTGGGATCTGTGGGTTATAAAATGCATTATTTGGAACCTTATCTTGAAGATCCTGAATAATCTCATCTGTTCGGGAAGTGATTGATCGCCAAGCTTGAATACCAAAGCCCTTAATATTATCAAATAGCTTCTCCGAGTCTTTCAATTGATTGATTTGAGCTTGCTTATTCTCTAACTCTTGAGTTTCCGATAGCCGTTGCATCGTTGTGTATTCAAGGGTAGATGTTTTAGAGCTGGTTTTTAACAATTGCCTTTTAAGATCTGCCAGGCAATACACTTCTTTTTTAGAAACAAAATAA
>DAOWHK010000146.1 GCA_030641465.1 Parachlamydiales bacterium
ATCGGAAGATATCGCATTGGATAACGTGCGGGTTACATGATTTTGCTCAATAAATCGGAGATAAAGATCATTTTTAACTCTGCGGCTTGGAACAATAACAAGTTTTTTTTGCAAGGGACTTAGCCCTTTTACGTAAAGATTTTCTTTGAGCAAATCAGATAAAGCTTCATACTGATTGCTAAAGAAAACTCTAGGACTTTGCATATAACCACACTTTTCCATGCTATTTATAAAAAAACCGCTCCACTTTTTAAATATTTCTCAGTTTTTAGGTGTCGTCAATGATAACATTTTCAAATTTATTATTGTGTTTTTATTTATCCATCTCCAGGGAGAAAAAAACGCGAGCGAAATTCTCTTTTGGGTGGGAACAGTATACGTAATCCCCTTCCTTCTTTTTTCCCAAGCAGCAGGTGCAATTGCTGACCAGATGAGCAAGCAAAAGCTCATCATCATCTTAAAAGCTGTAGAAGTTGGAGTCATGGCGCTTGGGGTCGTTGCCATTGCCTATCAAAGCACTTTTGCAAGTTACTCACTTCTGTTTTTACTCTCTATGCAAAGCGCTGTTTTTGGGCCCCCAAAATATAGCATCATCCCAGAACTTGTGCAAGAAGGTCAAATCTCCAAAGCAAATGGTCTCATTACCTCCTTTACCTATCTCGGGATTATCGTTGGAACCTTTCTTGCATCCTTTCTAACGCAGATCACAAATAAAAATTTTGTCTTAACCACGTACATTTGCGTAGTCTTTGCAATCGTTGGTTTTTTAAGTAGCCTATGCATCCCTAAAACCGAGATTAAGTCCCATAAAGAGAAAATCAATCCCCATTTTATAGTCGAAATTTATAAAACGCTTAAGAGCTGCAAAGACAAACCTTTCCTTCTCGTTTCCATTTGTGGAGCCTCCTCTTTCTTGTTTGTTGGAGCCTTTTTTCAGCTCAATATCATTCCATACGCGATGCAATCGCTGCATATTAGTGAAGTTGGCGGAGGCTATCTTTTTCTTGTAACAGCGATTGGAATCGCTTTCGGATCGATTATTGCCGGAAAACTCAGCAAAAAACGAGTAGAAGTGGGGCTTAGCGCCCTTGCTGGACTCTTTCTTGTCCTCATCCTATTTCTCCTCTCTATCTTTCATAAAACGCTTTATACAGTCATTCCGCTGACTATCTTAATCGGCTTTGCAGGGGGGTTATTTATTGTTCCATTCGACTCTTATGTCCAAACATTTAGCCCAGATAAGTCTCGTGGAAAAATCATTGCCGCATCGAATTTTTTAAGTTTTTGCGGTGTCCTTCTAGCGCCCATTTGCCTCTATCTTTTTGGAGGTATACTAAAGCTTCAAGCATCCACTGGTTTTTTTCTCGTAGGGCTGATTTTTCTCGCTCTTTTATCCACCATTCTTCCAAAAATTTCCCACCTCTTCTTCAACTACTTTACTAGGTTAATACTGAGAGGAAAATACAAAATCTCTTTTAATCCAAATGATGCAAAAATTCTAATAGCGCCAGTATTTACCATAAAAACCCTACTCTTTCTTGCAGCTGCAGACCCTTCTATCGAAATTTTTATTGCCAAAGAAAATAAGAGTTTTTTTGACAAAGTCATTACCCTTTTTTCCTCCATTCGCTTTCTCTATGCAATGGATCAAAAGACGCAATTATTACAGTTCCTTGAGCATGCAGAAAAATCTCTGCAAAAATCGAGACTTCCCTGCCTATTTCTAAGAGATCTCAAAGAAACTCTTCCAAAAGGGATCCAAACGATTGAAATAAAAAAACAGAAAAAAGATTTAGCTTTTTTCTCTAAAGAGCAAGTAATTATTTCAGTTGATTCTAGAAAGAATAACGAATATTAAAATTAAGACCCCAAAATACATAACTATTTTGAGGAAGGACAAGCTTTGTTCCGCACCGAGACTGCGCACTAGTCTCCCCATCTTCCCAAAGCTCCACAAAAGGGGATAAGATGAATTTAAATTGGTTAGAAGTAAAAACAAAATCTATTTCGTTATAAATATTTGTAAGCTTATTCTTCGTAATCCATCTAGCACCCCCTAAAGGATCTATTTTTAACGAAGTATAGACCTGCGGCATCCACGTGCCATTTACCCCGACGGAGAAAAAATCATTCACTTGAAATAATCCATAGATTCCAAGGGGAATATAAAAATCATCATAGCGAAGCGTAATCCCACTAAACCCATCAAGCCACACCTGATGCCTAAATTGCCTAAAACCAAATCCTGAAAAAAGAGTCAATGTATTGCCAGGAGCAATAATTTGAAACGTATAGCCCAAATTTTCTTGCAGGGAAATATCGCGAAGGGACCGCTCTCCATTAGATGCATCCACATCTCCATATCTCCATGCAACCTTCAAACCACCATAGAAAAAATCAGGCTTTTGAAAACGAACCTCTCCCTGAAGGCCCCCAAGATTCCCGTCAAAAGAAGGGAATCCACTAGGTTTGATATGAGCTCTTGTATAATTTGGGCCAATATTTACATGAAATGGCTCAGATTTCTTTGAAGAGTTTTTTGAATAATAAGGTCTTTGCCGAAGCGTAGAAGTGTCTTGCGAATCTTTTAAGCAAACATAATCTACCTCATTTGCAAGAAGCGCCGAACAAAAACTAACAAGAGACAATAAAAATATTCTAAACTTCACAAGCCAAACCATTTTTTTTTAAAAAAATATTTACAATTTCATCTTGTCAAAAATCGATAGAAGCTACAACATATTTTTTAAAAAACTTCTATTAGGAGAAAACATGCGTCGATTGTTATTCCAGTCAAGCCTCATTTTTTTCACTGCCACATCCTTATTTAGTCATGTAAATCCCTTTTCAGAAGATTTTTTAAACGCTTTTTATGAAGAATATATCTGCAATCAAAAAAACGTCACCTTTGAAGCAGGCCTCACAAGCCCTTGCACAAATATTCCAGGAGGAGGAACCGGAGGAGGAGGCATTCCCAATTTTGTTCCGCCCCCAAACCCAGCGCCGCCGCCTATTAACCCTACAGGTGGAGAGGAGCTCCCGCTTGTTATTGTCAATAATACAGGAGCACCTGACTCAGAAGTCTTTCTTGTAATTACGGGAAAAGATAAAGACGATGGAAATAAACTTGCCTTTGTAGAATTCGCTCCCAACGGAGTAGGTTCGCTCGTACTTGCAGATCCAGTCTTTGACGCCGGAAATAGTGGAGAACAATTTACCCTTGCATTATCAGAGATGCCAGTAAGCCCCGGTGGCCATGTCGTATATTTACCCTATACTTTAAGTGGTGCATTTTGGTTTTCTATCCACGACAAACTTGCGCTTCCAGCAGTTGTGGATCCATCTCAACCAGGAGGTGTTGGAATTTTGCAACCAAACCCTACCGATGAAACAGATGTAAATTATCGTACCTTATGGGACTTTTATGAAATTGACTACGAAGAACTGCCGGTCCCAGTTATTTTTGCAGATGCCACCGCCGTTACCCAATTTAACCTTCCCCTATATGGATTTTTATCCACGCCAGATTCAACCTCAGGATTTAACTCAGGACTTTTTCAACCAAGACGTTTTATCCTAGAGCAGGCTCAGGCTCGCTTTAATGCGCAACCTCTTTCCTCTGAATGGAATAAACTTTTTATTTTAGGTCAGCCCTCATTCTCTGATTCCAATATTACTCGTCTTGTCTCCACCGGAAAAGGAATCGCAGCAGGAGCCGGCAGCCCAGCTCTTTTTGATAAAGACTATCTCGATAATAAATCTACCTATGGATTTAGCTTTATTGAAGATATCTGGTCAGGAACGACAAGTTTTTATCGGACAAATACCTTATTTATCAAAGTTCCAGACACAGTAGGGAGCTCTGAGCTCTACACCGGACTCATTGAACTTGATAACTCCATTACATTTACATCGACCCCAAGTGGACATATCGTTCTTTTCCCAGCGCCAACAGGCCCTGCAGCTGTCCCCAAAGATACAACAACCTTTTTAATCTTTTCTGGCCTCCCTCTATTCTCCTCTGAAACTTTTCCTGATGATGGCACACAGCTTTCAAAACTTTTTGGCGAAGCAATTATTCCAGGGTTTGTCCCTTCAACGGAAGTGATAAGCGATCCCAACGTAGAAGCCACAAAACCCATTTTTTATACAAACAACCCTAACTTGAACGACAACCCCAATGTAACAGGCGCCTGGTATGATGTCTATTCAGGGGCGCTCCACGCCCTTGGCAATATCTATACCTATGCCTTTGACGATGCAAAAGCACTGTGGCCCGAAGTGCAAATCTTTGCAACAGATACTAACGTCCATCCAAATGATCCGAATGATCCCACATACATGGGAATTACTCTCGGCCCATTAACTTACTAAACATGAAGCCTTAGGAATCATCGCTTCTCGAAGCTCGTCTTCTGATTGAAAACCACGCTCTTGAAACTGCTCGACTAAACGTTTTCTTTCCTTAGGATTCAAACGTATTGCACCTAAAATCAACTCCTCCAAACCTCGATCAATAGAATCATTATCTGGAACTGTAGAAAGATCTATGCCATACATACGTACTTCCGCTAGGTCTTCTTTAGTTATTTTTAAATATAAACCTTCTAAAGAAGTAAGAAGAATCATTTCGACCGGAAGTTTTTCAAGCTGATTCCTGTCTAGAAAAAGATTTGTTAAGGACGTTAGATTTCCAATTTCGGCCGGAAGAGTTTCTAACTTATTTCCATCAAGATAAAGTCCTTCTAAAGAAGTTAAACCTCTAATTTCTCGTGGAATATCCTTAAGATTATTTCTACTAAGACTAAGATTTTTTAAAGAAGTAAGACTACAAATCTCTTTGGGAAATACATCCATATTATTTCTTGAAAGTACAAGACTTCTCAATGAAGAAAGTTGATAAGTATCTCTTGGAAAGATCTTTATATTATTATTCGCTAAAGCCATTACCCTTAAATCAGATAGAAAAGTTAAATCATCTGGTAAACAATGTAATTGGTCATCTCTCGCAGGACCATTTAATAGAGCCTCTTTGGATATTCTTTCTTTTGCCATCTGCTTTAGCGCCTCAAGAGTTGCGTCCTGAGGGGCCAAATACCCATGCAGATTTTTATAAAATTTATACTCCTCCCTCTTTTTTACTAGCAAAAATGAAGGGTCTTTTATAATCGCTAAGTATTTCATTATAGAAGGACTTGGTAAAGGAGTATAATAATCTTCATCAGGCTGTAGTAAGTGTCGGTATTCAAGCACAGCTCTATTAAATATCCCCTGTGCTTCCCTTCGAGCTGCTTCACTCCCAGGATCCGCCCCTAATTCAACGCAAATCTGCTTCAGCTTACAATCTCTAATAGCCCAAGTAGCATCCCGAAAATGTCGACAAACCAAAGCTGTTACTTTGGGCTCATCCACACATTTAAGGATTTCATGAAAAACCTCACTGGGTATTGATTCGATATTTACTGCAGCCATATTATTGCCTATTAATTTAATTAAAGCACTATTATAACATTGTAATAAATTAATTAAAACAAATAGTTTAACAAGTTCTTAACCTGCTATATATTAATACATTAAAAAGCGTAAATAAACTCTAATTCATATTGCTTATAGCGAATAAACGGCCCAATGTTATCATTTTGATTAATAGACTGTTTCCAGCTTTGATAGATGGTGATATTACGCGTTAATAGATAAAGAAGCTCAACAGAAAACCCTTTATAATTGCCAGCGCCAACTGCATTTTCTTTTGTCGTAGCAACTCCAGCGCCGCCCTTTTTTGTACTATAGAATCCTGTACCTTTAGCATTTCCTCTGCCAATTCCGGAGCCATCAAAGTCGGGAATGGCTTGCGCCTGCACATATTGATAGTTTAGATCAAAGGACCAGTCTCCTTTTTGTCTAAGCTCACCTATGGAAAAACCTGTATACCATGCTAAGTTTGCAAGTTTTTCTCCAGACATAGGCACTGTATGCGCCGCGTGATTCATGAGCCCTGCTGCATAAAAGGTGGTAAGTTTATTAAGCCATTTTGGGCGCAGCTTATAACCAAGTGTCAGCTGAGAATTCAAAAATCTATAACGATTTCTTTCAATTTTATTTTTTAGATGTTTTGTATTCCAATCAATAAGTGAATATTTTGAGTAAAAACCTGTATTAAACATATTTAGTAGGCCAAGCTCCCCTACATAGGCGTATTGATCGACCCTCTCATCTACAACAAATGGCGCCGCCCGAAGAAAAAGATCACCAAGAAAATCCATAGCATGGTCATACTTTACAAGTATTCCATCCATAAGACTTCCAAATTGAATTCTCGAGTCAAAAATGGTTGCTAAAAACCGTCTTCCAAGCTCCATATCAATCGTATACGTATCGCGACTTACAAGTCGCCCTCCAAAAAAGGCTCTTTCTAAAGAAATTTTACTCGTCGTGCCAGAGCTTGTTCCGGCGTTATTGTCAAATTCGAGCTTCACAGCTGCCCAGGTGCGATCGGTGCGATAATCGAGCATAATATTTACTTCGACATCAAAAGCTCTACTTGCAGTGCCAGGTATGGCTCCACCATTTCCTCTTTGCTTGATTCCGTCTAATTTTTCACTTGTTGCTTGAAATTCTGTTCTAACTTCTCCGCTAATCGATAGATTTCCCCCACGCTCTTTTACCGTCACCTGTCTTTTCGTATTGACCCAGTCGCGCAGCGCATTAATATCTTTTTGTTCGATTTTATCACCAAAATCAACGGCCACAGCATTTAAAGAAGAATAGGCAAAGCATGCGATTAAAGCCCAAATAAGGCTTTTTGTTTTCATTTGAAACTCCAATTGGTAGGGAATAAGGAAGGATTTTACCCTAGGAGGAGGTTTCTTGTAAAGCTATACACGCTTAGAAAGAAAGGGGAGCATTTCCATCCGCGGCAGTTTTCCTTCGAAACGCTCTGTGATTATTCCCCACGGCTTAGTCGCAGCGGGACTTAAATGCTCTTTCCAAACAGACATCGGGCTGGCATTTTCTCCTTGGCGATCTGTTTTCCAAAGCTCGAGCTTGTTTGTTCCTGGATTTACTGCAAAGGCAAACGCATATATGGACCAGTTCGTATCAGCAAAAATAAAGGGCGCGGGCGGCGCAAGTCCAAATTTTTCCATGGATGTGCGGAGCTTTTTTCTTATATCGTCTGGGAAAGAGATTTTTTCTCGCGTAGAAAAAATTGCAGAAAGGACAAGATTTTGGAATACTTTTGGGGTGATAAAAAGGTCCTTTGGTAGCGGAATTTTTTCTAGATGCATTTTTAAAAGGTCAGAAAATAGCCCGGCATCTGAGACTGTCTCTTTTGCTTTTTCCAAAAAAAGCCTTTTAGGAATTAAGGGTATAGAGCGCATTAAAAATGTATCAATTAGATCATGTGGAATCCCTTGATCAGTAAAATTCTCTCGGAATTCAGAAATGGAGACTTTGTAGTTAACGCTCGTTGGACCAATATTAATCTTATGCTCTTTTTCAAAAAGAAAAGTGAGGTGCTCTTGCTCTTTAGAGGAAAGCTCAATGCTTGTATAAAAATTTTTTGCAGGAAGATACGCATGGTCTCTTGCAAAAGTATAAGAAAAATCTGAACTCATCCACCCTTCTAAAAAATAGCCAGGTTTTAGTAAAAATGCATGCGTTGGAGAAAACATAAACATCGAACTTTCTTTGTTTTGCTCAAACCGCTTAACCTCTTCGTAGGAAAGAGTTTTTAGGGTGTCTAAAATAAAAACAAGAAGATCCATAGAACTTTTTGCAACGCATGTTTCTTCTAAGACTTCGTAATCTAGTGCGTAGTAGCCAGAAACTAGCGTATTCATGTTTCCACCAGATAAATAGCTCCAAGGAGTTTTTTCTCCTTGATCCATATTTTGTTTTTGATGGAATTGTTTTAATCTTTGAGCGGCACTTTTGATAAAAACCTCTGTTTGAACGTGGTGCAAAATGTTTGTGACAACTTTTTGCACTTCAGCCTCAATGCCGCTGCTATCTATTAGCTCACGCTCTGTCATTTGAAAAAAATTACGTAGGCAATGTTCATATTCTTTCTCACTACCAATCATCGTCCATAGCATTGGATCGCGGCGACCATGCTTATAGACTAATCGAAAACCTGCTGGGCTATCTGCATAAAGAGCCGGATCAACAAGGGCCATTTCCGTGTCATAAATTTCTTGAAAGTGCTCAGGGAAAATTTTTGCGTAGTGCTCGATAATCATAGGCAAAAGCTCCGAAATCTTCTCAGCTCTTGCATGTGCAGCGTCCCTTTTTCTTTGCTGGGCCTCTAAGGCATGATGCTTCATAGAAACTTCGGTTTTAAGGCGGCGCGCTTTATCATACGAGTCCGCCCCCCGAAGAAGAGCTTCTGCTGCGCGCGTCTGGTGATAATCCATTTCACACTCTTTATTTAACTCCTGAACCTCCGCATTTGCATCGCTAAGAAGATTTTTAAGGGTGCTATGAATAACCTCCCCAATCCCCCCTTTTTCATGGGGGTCAAGACCGAGACTTGCATGCAAATTCCACTTGGAAAAATCTGATTTATAATCAGAGTAGGATGCAATTGTAAATTCCCACGCTTTTAATAATGCATGATCTGTTAGTGCTTTAAATCTACATTTTGCATCCAACGCGAGATCTTTATCTCGATACGATCGCTCAATAAGACTTTCGACGGAGAGCACTTCCCCTTTTTCGATCAAAGAAAGAGCCCGCTTGACATCGCTCCCAAGCGCTGCAATAAAACCTGGGGATTTAGCAAGGATTTTCTCCGCATCAAATGAGGAAACCCGAAATCGAAGCTCCGAAACGCCCCAGCTAGGACTTAAAGGCGCAGCATATTCTTTTCCGGCAATAATTCGCGTTAGCTTGCCTGTCATGACAAGCGCCTCTAAATCTGCGAGAAGATTTCCTATTTGCTCAGATTGAATATACATTGCAGGGGCTGTTGCAAAGCAAGAGCCAATATTTTGCCGAAGAGGGGTAAGAAGTGCTGAAAGCACTGCTCTTCTAAGAAGCGCATCATTTAAAGAATCTCCCAAATTCTTTCCAAGAGAATAAAGAAGAAGCCTCTCCACATACTTGCTATGCACCGGCATTCTTAGAGCGATAAATTTCTCGCCTGTTTTCAAAAGATAAGAGAGCACAGCTAAAATATGCTGTAAAATCCCCGCATCACTTGGGCTTCCCGGATAGATAATGTAAAGATTTTCTTTAAGTAGCTTGAGAAATTCTGCGAGTTTTTTATGATCAAAAATTCCTGCATCGTCAATGAGGTAGCAAGCGATATGCATAGCTCTTTGCCGTCCGCGAAAAAGAAAAGCATCTTGCACCCCCGTTTGCTCTATCAAAAAAGAAGTCTTAGCTTCTTCTTCTAAATGAAGTATTTTAGCAAAGCTACTATCAATACTTGCATACTTTAGGTAATGGGCTTTTTGGAGGCTGTGAGAAAATTCCATGCAATGGCTTTTCATTTTTTCAATTCTATAGTACGATATCTTATACACGAAAGAGGATTAAAATGCTTATTCAATGTAACGGGGCCAAAATAGAAATGCCCGAAAAGTGCACGCCCAAAGATCTTGCAGAAAAACTGAACTTAAGAGCGCCTCATCAAGCAGTTAGCGCATCTCTAAACGATGTCCCGGTTGATCTTCAAAAAGAGTTGCATGACGGGGATATTGTTACCCTTTGGAATTTTGAAACGCTTGAAGGAAAAGAAGTGTTTTGGCACACCTCAGCGCACGTCTTAGCTCAAGCCATTCTCCGCCTCTACCCGGAAGCTTTGCCAACCATTGGACCACCAATTGCCGAAGGATTTTACTACGACTTTGCAAACCTTAGCATCTCTGAAGATGATTTCCCAATAATTGAAAAAGAAATACAAAAAATCATCAAAGAAAATCATCAAATAGAAAGGCATGTTTTTAAAGATAAAAAGGAAGCAATCGATGCTTTTAAAAATAACCCTTACAAAAAAGCGCTCATTGAAAGCTTCGAGGACACAAGCGAGCTTACAGGTTACAAGCAAGGGGAATTTTTTGATCTTTGTCGCGGTCCTCACCTTTATAATCTTGGAAAAATAAAAGCTTTTAAGCTCCTAAAAACCTCTGGCGCCTACTGGCGCGGCGATGCAAAAAATGAAATGCTTACTCGCATTTATGGAATCTCTTTTCCAGATAGATTGCTCCTCAAAGACTATCTACACTTTTTAAGCGAAGCTAAAAAACGAGATCACCGAGTGATTGGCAATAAGCTCTCTCTTTTTTCCTTCCGAGAAGAAGCTCCCGGAATGCCAATTATCCATCCAAAGGGAATGATTATTTGGGAAAGTCTTTTGGATTTTTGGAAAGATTTGCATAGAAAGGCTGGGTATGAAGTGATTAAAACGCCGCAAATGATGAGTAAAGAATTGTGGGTTCGCTCAGGACATTGGCAGCATTACCGAGAAAATATGTACCTCTCCTCGATTGACGACAAAGAATTTGCGATTAAGCCGATGAACTGCCCCGGTTGTATGCTCTATTATCGAACACATAAACACAGCTACCGCGAGCTGCCTCTTAAAATCGCAGAAATTGGTCACGTACATAGGCATGAACCATCGGGCGCAATTAATGGAATGTTTCGCGTGCGCAGCTTCCATCAAGACGATGCTCATGTATTCATGAAACCGAGTGATATTAAGCAGGAAATAATAAAAGTTCTTGAACTCTCAAAAAAACTCTACGAAGCCTTTGGCCTTAAATACTCCCTTGAGCTCTCCACTCGCCCAGAAAAATCAATTGGAACAGATGCTGATTGGGAAATGACAACAAAAGGTTTGCAAGAGGCCCTTGAAACTTGGGGCGCTCCTTATCGCATAAACGAAGGTGATGGCGCTTTTTATGGTCCAAAAATTGACATCCACATTCACGATGCCATCGGTCGGGCCTGGCAGTGCGGCACGATTCAACTCGACATGTCTCTTCCTGAAAAGTTCGATCTTGAATATACAGATAAAGATGGAGAGGCAAAACGCCCCATCATGATTCATAGAGCAATTTTTGGATCAATTGAAAGATTTTTTGGAATTCTCATTGAACATTTTGCTGGAAAATTCCCCCTTTGGATGAGCCCAAATCCTCTCCGGATCATTCCAGTTTCTGATAAACACCTCGAATATGCAAAAAAAATTAAAAGCGCAGTTGATGCTTCAAACATTTATTCTTCCATTGACGAAACCAATGAGTCTGTTAGTAAGAAAATTAGAAACGCGCAGATAGACCAAGTCAATTACATGCTCACAATTGGCGATCAAGAGATCGAACAAAATACGATCTCTCTTCGCACTCGTGATAATGTAGTGCACGGAGAAATGAAGCTACAAGAGTTTCTAAGTAAAATTGTGATAGAATATAAATCGCGCGCGCAAACCTCACCCTATACCAAGGAAAAGTGATGAAAACAATCGCTGTAAGTAGTTTCAAGGGGGGAACGGCAAAAACTTCTATTGCTCTTAATATCGGTGCCACACTTGCAAAAGAGCATCAAAAAAAAGTCCTTCTCATTGATTTTGATGCCCAAGCAAACTTAACTGCAGGACTTGGCTTTGATCCCGATGAACATGAAAGCATGGCATCTGTTTTGCAAAAAAAGCGCCCTCTAGAGGAAATCATACTTCCTACATGTCTTCCAAATTTAGATATCGTTCCAGCTGATACTTGGCTTGAAAGAGTGGAAACAACAGGAACTCTTGCCTCAGACAGGTATTCCCACGAACGGATGAAAGAATATATCGCAAACTTAAATTATGATTTTGTCATTATTGATACTCCCCCATCTCTTTGCTGGCTAACAGAATCAGCGCTCATTGCAGCAAACTACTCTCTTGTTTGCGCAACCCCAGAATTTTATAGTATTAAAGGCCTGCAAAGACTCTCTTATTTTATGCACTACATTGCCAAAAGACATCCCTTAGAACTTCTAGGAGTCACCCTTTCTTTTTGGAATCAAAGAGGAAAGAGCAACGACGCCTTTTTAGAAGTCATTGACACTACCTTCCCAGAAAAAGTCTTGAATACAAAAATCAGAAGAGATATCTCTGTTTCTGAAGCATCAGCTAGAGGAAAACCCTTAATCTTAAGCGCTCCTAAAAGTCGCGCCTCAGAAGATTATGTAATGCTTACAAAAGAGCTCCTAAGTAGGATGTCAAGCGGATTTACAAATGAGTGAAATTAACAGTATTTTAGCAGAGCGCCTCAAAAGTCATGGAGAGCACAAATCGAAGATGAGTGAGCTTGCGCATTTATCCTCTGAAGGCAAACTATCGAGCTTTTCCGGAGTTTTTCAAGTAGCTAATCTCTCTTTAAAAGACGCCTCCTCTATTGAAGAGCTTCTAAGTAAATACAAAGGAGAAAATTGTGATCTCAAATCAGATTTAGAGTCCTTAACAACTCTTACCTCTGAAATTAAAGCAATCACAAATCAAGCTGTCATCTTGCATGGTCAAAGAATCAAAAAAGCCCAAGAAATCTTAAAGAATTATACAGATGGCGCCTTTTCTGCCTGGCTTGTTCAAACCTATGGGAACAGACAAACCCCCTATAATTTTTTACAATACTTTGAGCTCTACTCAAGACTTGCCCCTCCTTTAAGAGAAAAAATGGATGAAATGCCAAGGCAAGCCGTGTATAGCCTCTCTAGTCGAAAAGGGCCTCAAAAGAGCAAAGAGCAGTTTATCTCCGAGTATCAAGGGGAAAATAAACGTATCCTACTAGAAAAACTAAGACGCACATTCCCTCTTGCAAAAGAAGACAAACGCGCACAAAACCTCCTTGAGAACGTCATCAAAGACCTTCAAAGAGCTTCCGTAAAACTTGAACAAATCAGAGACCCCCTATCAAAGATACAAAAACAAGAACTTTCCATCATTATAGAAAAAATAAAAAAGCAAATCGGATGAAAAACACCTACGAAACTCCCCTGTCTACAAGATACGCAAGCTCTGAAATGCGAAAGCTCTTTTCGAGTGAGTTTAAATACAAAACCTGGAGAAAACTCTGGACTTGTCTTGCTAAGTGTCAAAAAACACTCGGGTTAGAAATTACAAATGAACAAATTGCGCAGCTTGAAATACATCAAGAAACGATAGATTTTGAAACAGTTGCAAAATACGAAAAAAAATGCCGCCACGAGGTAATGGCACACATCTATGCCTACGCAGAGCAATGCCCCCTTGCAAAACCGATCATCCATCTTGGAGCAACGTCTTCGTTTGTCATGGACAATACGGATCTTATTCAAATAAAAGAAGGTCTAAACCTTCTAAAAAACAAACTCATTATTGTGATCGAGCAGCTAAATCACTTTACACTAAAATATGCAAACATGCGCTGCCTTGGCTACACCCACTTGCAACCAGCACAACCAACAACTGTTGGAAAAAGAGCAGCTCTTTGGCTGCAAGATCTTGTAACCGATTTTCATGATTTAACAGCCCTATTAGAAAACTTTCCTTTTCTCGGAGTCAAGGGAGCCGTTGGC
>DAOWHK010000009.1 GCA_030641465.1 Parachlamydiales bacterium
CCCACTAAATATCAGACAAATCCTAGACGATACAAGCACCCCTTCAAAAAAACTGGAAAACATTTTTTTAAAACTCAATAAAGCAACTGATTCGTCAGCGCTTGTACTTCCACACGCATCCTCTAAAAAACATAACGCTCGTATCAAAGAGATTGAATTGCATGATTTACTAGCCTTTTGGAGATCATTACCAGGTTCCGAAATTTATTTCGCCCTTCCAGAAAACCAAGGCTTAACAGATGCCGAGCACTCAAACAACTTTCAAACCTGGCTAGACTTTCAGCCACCTATAACAAAAGTCATTGCCTGCAAACTCCCTTATAAATTTTGCGCTAAACGCCTTCCCCATGAGCTTTTATTGCTCGATACGCTAAAAGAATTAACAGTGCATACAAGTGTCTTAGATCACCAGCCCCAATCTATTTATTCTCTACCTAATCTATCAAGCATTTCAGCAATAAATGCGGACTACACATACCAAGCGCCTTCATTGCCTCTTCTGAGAATAAGAGGATTAATATATTTTTCTTTTGGGGCTAACACAATTTATCGACAAGATCTTATAACCAAAGCGCTCACTCAACTAGATGAGCAGAAACATCCAGCTATTCTAAAATTCAACGCACTCACACATCTCCAAAAGACTCTTTTATTGATAATAAATCAAAATAAATTACAGAAGCGATATGGGGAAATTCCAGACATTTTTCACTTTGGTCAAACAAACATTATTACCCAACCACATCTTCATTTTCTTGACGATTTTGAACTTTTCCAAGAAAGTCTAGAAGAGATTCAAACTGGAACTCATGACGAACTCTTAACTTCGCTAGAGCTTTTTGCTTTATACAGCACTTTCTAGTAAAAAATGATGCAGAGCTTCGTTGAGAGCTTTGCATCTTCTATTGCATATTGACCTGCAACATCACAAAAAAATGCAATGAATGAATAGCATCCATTATGCTTAGGAAAGCACCCTCACTACTAAAGCTTAAGGCTATTCACCTACTTTCAATTGACCAGATCACAAAAATCTTCAGTCCAAGTGAATTAAATCTTGATTGATAAAATCGGATGATTAGATTTTTTTATAGAACAAAGTATGGAGAGCGACAATGACTTTGTAAAGTCATCGAGCTCGAATGCTAAGTTCTAGGAAAAAAGATACAGATGGATTTTATCAATCAAGATTTAATTCACTATAACAATCCCTAACAAATTGCAATCCCAACTGTTGCAGGTCCTGGATCTATTACAGCTGTCATGGTCTTTGCAACGCAACTTCAAAATCCCATCCTGATGACAGGCGTGATTCTTGCAGCCTGGATCTCCTTTCTTATTATTGTTCTTCTTGCGACAAATCTTAAAAAAATTCTTGGAGAAAAAGGCCTCATGGCAATGGAGCGTCTCGGCGGCATGCCCGTAGCCCTCATCGGCGTTCAAATGGTTGCGACGAGCGTCATCGAACTTGTTAAATTAAATTTTTAATTAATCAAGCTACTACAAACTCTCAATTATATTGAGTATTAGTTTAGAATTTTAGGGTTATACAACAACGCACAAGATTAATTCAAATTATATTAAGATCTGCTTGTATTTTTACTTTTTTTGCATTATAATATCAGTATAATTTAAAAAGAGATACTAACTATGAGTGGATTAATTAACGATGTAACAGAAAATATTTTATATTTTACAGGAGAGCCTTGGAGAACTTGCTTAGTATGCAGAGGGTGGAATGGCTTGCAAAAGCGGCTCATCAATACCGCACTTTTCCAAATTTCTGAGTTTTACACGTCTCATAGAGACCCACTAAATATCAGACAAATCCTAGACGATACAAGCACCCCTTCAAAAAAACTGGAAAACATTTTTTTAAAACTCAATAAAGCAACTGATTCGTCAGCTCTTGCACTTCCACACGCATCCTCTGAAAAACATCACGCTCGTATCAAAGAGATTGAACTGCATGATTTAATGACTTTTTGGCGATTTTTGCCAAATGCCGAAACTTATTTTTCTCTTCCTGAGCATCAAGACCTAACAAATGCCGAGCATGCAATAAACTTTCAAGATTGGCTAAATAGTCAACTACCTATAAAAGGGATCGTTTCCTGCAAACCCCATTACGAACTTTACGCAAAACGCATCCCTCATGAAATTTCATTTCTCAGTGAATTAAAAATGTTAGGAGTACATATAAGCGCTTTAGAAACATTACCAGAATCTATTTACTCTCTTCCATCAATAAGATCTATCAGAGTTCTAGACGAAACTGAAAAATATCAAATTCCGCATTTATCACTCCTTAAGATAAGAACTTTGGAACATATTTCTTTTGAACATACCAGAATTTTTCGAAAGGCACTTGCAATCCAAGCCATGGAAACACTTGCAGGGAATAATCATCCAGTAGGAGTAAAATTCAACTCTCTTAACACTCACCAAAAGATCCTTTCCTGGATAATAAATTTAAGTAAATTAGAAGCTAATTTTGGACGACTCCCGGAAATTCTCACCAATGACCCCTCACCTCTTTTGGCAAAGGTATGTATGCATCAACTAGACGATATAGAGCTATTTGACCAAACTCTAGAGGAAATTCAAGGTGGAATGCATGAGGAGCTCTTAAACTCCTTGATCATTTTATCCTTATTCAGCAATTTCTAATAAAAAAAAGTTGAGCAGAGCTTCCTTGACAGCTCTGCCTTCTCTATTGCATACTACTTAACAAAATTAACGAGTAGTTGCAATGACCTCTCCCATTCTCGATAATGATCCCCTCACTGTTATTTTTACAAAATTAGGTGAGCCATGGACAACGGCCCAGGTTTGTAAAAAATGGCAAGCGATCCAAAAAATTGTAAATCGAAGTCTCTATGTGCAAATGAATCAAGAAATTTCTATACCCCTTGATCAAACGGTAGCATTTGATCCATGCATCCGCCCTTTGATTCATTTATTTTCTCAAATATCAGGAGGGGAAAAAGCGCCCTTGTCATATGACAGCTTTAAGAAAAAAGCATCTGAGCTAATCGATTTCTTTGAACAAATTCCAGTGGATCAAAAGTTTTTTTCTAAGGATGATGTAAAAAAACTCTCTCTCTTTGAAAAAACCCAGCAATTTTCTCTTTGGGCATCACCCACTCAAATCACAAAAATACAAATCCTAGATTTAAGACCCCTAAAAACTCTTCCCCCACAAATCAAGCAATTTAATCAGCTTAAATGCGTCACCCTAAACGCCGATCAACTTGAAACATTTTTACCCCTAATGACTCACCTACCTCTCCTACAAATAAAGATCGATACAGATGATGCTCCAACCTCAATTTGGCAACGCACACTGGCTGCAGTACTGCCAAATTTATCGATGCTTAATAACATTCATCTCCTCTCAAACAATCAAACTATTGCTATCTACAACCCTCGTGAAATTACATCACTTGCATAAAATCTTTAACAATCTAAATATTAGATAGTTAAGGAAATTCTGTGAATATTTCTATTTTTACATCAAACATAAACACTTAATTATTAAAAATTTACATATTAATATATAAATTATAATTAATTTAATATATAATAATGGTAAATTAACTAACTAATTTACTTTATTATGTCTTCAATCAATAAATTGCATAGCGACCTGCTAATTGAAATTTTTTATCATACTGAAAGTCCTCAAGTAACGCCTTCCGTATGCAAAAAATGGAAGACACATCAAGAGCTCGTTAATTTAAGCATTATCCATCAAATAAAAGCCCACCATCAAGAACATTCCGCTTGTCCGCCAAACATTTATAAGATACTACAAGCTCCCGCTGAGCCACAGCAACTGTTGAAAATTTTTAGACTTCTAAAACGAGCAAAACCCGAACTCTCCTTTGGCATTTCTCTTGCAAATTACATAAAATATATGCAGGCATTTGAAACAGTGCAGCTCATTCGCTTAATGAAAATGCTCCCCCAAATAGATTTGTTGTTATTTCCTAAATTTGACTCAACATCCGAAAAAGCTACTTACCTTTCTCATATAATCAAAAGTGGTAAATGCAGAACTGA
>DAOWHK010000091.1 GCA_030641465.1 Parachlamydiales bacterium
ATTCCCGATGCAATCAAAAGATATTCTAATTTTTGCTGATTCCCCCCTCCAAAAGACACAAAGATATTTTGCTCCGATAAGGCATATGCAAGAAGCTCTGCAGAAATTCCAGGAAATGCAAATGCAGAGATATTTGGAAGCCTTGCTTCTTCTTGAAAAAAGATGTGAGGAGTCGATATTCCCTCTTCAAAAAGATTTCTTAGCCTGGAAATTTCCATACCCATTTGATCCATGTGCTCCTCTAACTCCCCTATTGCAATCCCAAGACCTACAAGCTCTGCAGCATTCACTTCTTCTCCAAAATTACCAAAGGGCCCAAAATTTCCTTTGTGAATAAGTCCACCTGTACCTTTTGGGGCGTGAAGAGCACTTCCACCAAATGTGATAAAATCAATCTTATAATCCGATGCTTTAAAATCGAGTTTTCCAAGTACATTTGTCACATCAACATGTAGAAGAATTTTTTGCTCAGTGCAAAGTGCGGAAATTTCTTCAATCGGCTGAATGACTCCTGTTAATCCATTTGCAAAAGAAAGAGACACGAGGCCTGTTCTAGGAGACAGGCAATTTTCGATCGATTCTTTTGTGATCATTCCCTGGGCATTTACTAATGCCTTTTTAGGAACGCAATCAAGCTTTTCATAGCGATCTAAACTCATCAAAATCGGAGCATCTTCAATATTTGTGGAAACAAGATGCGTTTTCCCTGTTTGATAAATATGATCAATGTACACGCTTTGAAATACATGCGCTATAGCCTCAGCGCCTGAAGATGTGAAGACAAAAGACTCACTCGCTGCACCTAAAAAATTTTTGATATTTTCTGTCTGACGGGAAATAGAGGTAAAAGGCTCTTTTCCCTTAATGTAGGGAGCTAGTGTTGACTTCCAATGCCTTTTAATAAATGGTTGCATCTGAGATAGCACATGACTCGATGGCTTTGCATTAACATTATTATCTAAATATATCTCTTCTGACACTCGTCAACATCCTCTTTTGTAAAATGACCTTGATCATAGCTGTAACAAATTGGCTCGCCAGTTGGGACCTCTAAATGCAGAACTTCCTCTTTTGATAACTGATCAAGATGCATCAAAATTGCCCTTAGAGAATTTCCATGTGCTGAAATAAACACATTTTCTTGGGCTTCAAGATGTTGCATCACATTTTCTTGAAAGTAGGGAATTACACGTTTTGCTGTCATCTCCAAACTCTCCCCATTTGGCGGAGGCGTATCAAAGCTGCGACGCCAAATTTTCACCTGATCCTTTCCATATTCTTTGCGCGCTGCATCTTTATTCATTCCTTGCAGCTCGCCGTAGTAGCGCTCATTTAGCTCCCAGGCAGAGATTACAGGCGTGCAATTTTTTTTTGTTTCTTCCGAATAAATTTTTCCCCATGATGCAAGCTTTGCATTTTCAGGATGTATGATCACAGGTGTTTTCGTGGCTGTATGCTCACTCATCGCAAGAAATGCCGTCATCTGCGCCCTCATAAGAGTGGAAACATAGATCACATCAAATGGAATATTTTTAATCCGCTGCCCACCACTAATTGCTTCCTTGACCCCTTTTGGGCTAAGACCAATGTCAACCCATCCTGTAAAAAGATTATTTTTATTCCACTCAGACTGTCCATGACGCATCATGACAAGTAAAGATGTTTTTTTACTCACATTTCTTCCCCTCTTGTTTCTTTCAAGAATACGTGATTTGGATTTTTAGGACCATCCTTGTGAATAAAACTGATTGATAAAAACAATTGAGTCTTTGTTTTTTCTAAAAATTTTGTTACTCTTTGCAGAGTTAACTTCCTCAACCAATTTCTACTAGGAGAAATATATGTTTGTAGAAGCCACTTTATTTGCAGCTCCCATATATACTCCAAGCAATACTAAGACCGAACCACTTGCAACAATACCAAAGCTTGCGCAAACATCACAAGCCCCCTCCCTTGCCGGTAGAGCTAAAATAGCCGGCAAACACCCTACCTCTGAAACGGCAGCCGCCCGGATCTTTAATTGGAAATTTCCTTCTAGTGATCCAAAAAACTCCCCGTTTAGCATTCAATAATTTTTTATTGCGCCTTCTGCCAAAAATTTATAGTAACTTGAAAAATATCCCTTTTTACGATAGACTTCTTGCAAAACAAAAGGACTTTTAAGTGACTGAAAATCAAAGACTCAGCAAAACGCTTGCAGCATGTGGCGTTGCTTCTCGTAGAGCATGTGAAGAACTCATCTTCTCTGGCAAAGTCAAAGTGAATGGAATAATCATTAAAGTTCCCCAGACACTTGTCTCTCTTACCAAAGATCGTCTCGAAGTAGATGACATAAAAGTGAAGGCTCCAGAGCAAAAAGCTTACTACATTCTCAATAAGCCAAGCGGATACACCTGCTCAAATACTCGGATTGGAACTAAAAAAATTATTTCAGACCTTTTCACGAATATTGAAGAAAGACTTTTTACCATTGGAAGACTCGATCGAGATACGACAGGCCTTCTTCTTGTCACAAACGATGGACATTTTGCAAATGAAGTGATTCATCCACGCAGCAATATTTCCAAAGAATATCTTGTCAAAATGCGTGATGAAATCACACACGAGGACTTAGTAACTCTTTCCAAAGGCACGCTCATTGAAGGTAAATGGATCAAGCCTAGATCCGTTAAAAAAGTTCGTCATGGCGTGATAAAAATTGTTGTTAAGGAAGGAAAAAAAAGAGAAGTGCGTCTTATGGTACAAAATGCAGGACTCACTTTAGTGGAACTAAAACGCATTCGAATCGGAGGACTTCTTCTTGGAAATATTACGGAAGGACAGTACCGCCCGCTTGCTAAAAATGAGAGAGATGCTATTTTTCAATAGATGAGAAATACACGCACAGAGTAAGATAAATCTACGAAAATTAATGATTTATTAGGCAATTTACATGCTCACAATCGCAAGACTATTCGGAAAGTCCCCTTTTTCTCCCCTGCAATCGCACATGAAAAAAGTGAACTCTTGCATCAAAAAGCTCACAGAAATTTTCGAACTATTAAAAAAACGAGACTTTAATAAAGTCGATCAGTTAGTGCACGATCTTTCTAAGCTTGAACACGAAGCGGACCTCACAAAAAACGACATTAGAAATCACCTCCCCAAAAGCCTTTTTCTTCCAATCGATCGGAGCCAACTTTTAGATATTTTATCCATCCAAGATAATATCGCCGATAAAGCAGAAGAAATTGGCAATCTTATTACTCTGCAACCTTTTAAATCCCTCGGCGACCTTCTAGACAACCTGTGCAAACTTTACGAAAAAAATATAGAAGCTTTTTCGCAAACCTACCTAGTTATGAAAGAGATGAATGATCTTTTAGAATCCTCTTTTGGTGGACTTGAAGCGGAAAAAGTCAAAGCGATGATTGACCAGACGTCTTATAAAGAATATGAAGCGGATAAAATGAAGCACAAATTTATGAAAGAATTTTTTGAAGTTGCAGACACTCTTTCCACCCCTGCCTTTTATCTTTATGTCCGCTTAATTGAAGAAATCAATCATATTTCCCATATCTCAGAGAGTTTAGCAAACCGTATCCGAATGATACTTGAGTTAAAATAAATGTCCGTTGAAACAATTCTTATTATCTTAGTGCTTCTTGCTGGCTTTTATATGGCCTGGAACATTGGAGCAAATGACGTTTCCAATGCCATGGGAACATCTGTTGGCTCAGGTGCTTTGACACTCACGAAAGCGGTTATCATTGCCGGAGTCTTAGAATTTTGTGGAGCCTATTTTATGGGAGCCCATGTCTCTGAGACCATGCAGCGAGGACTTGTCTATCCAGAAGTATTTGCGGCAGATCCGCGCATTCTTCTTTATGGAATGTTTGCAGCACTACTATCTACTGCTATTTGGCTACAAATCGCTTCTTATTTTGGGTGGCCAGTTAGCACAACGCACGCAATCGTTGGAGCCATTCTCGGATTTGGAGTAGTCATTGGCGGTATGCATGCTATCAACTGGCTTGAAGTACAAAAAATTGCAGCTGGCTGGGTGATTTCACCTGTAATTAGCGGTCTTTTTGCCTATATCATTTTTTCCATTTTGCAAAGAAAAATTCTCTTTGCCATGAATCCCATTCTTGCGACAAAAAAGCTCCTTCCTATCTTGATTGGGGTTGTGTTTATGACATTTGCTTTTAGCATCCTTGCAAACGGAATGGGTAGCCTAAATCTTGATTTTTCTTTTAGAATTACGCTTGGCATAGCAGCTTTGGTTGGGATTGTTGCTTGGGCGATCAGCGCCTTTTGGATCAAACGGGTAAAAGTTGTCAAAGACTATGAAAAACGCTCATCACCACATCTTTCCTCGCAAGTTGTAAGTTTAAACAAAGCTATGAAGCATTTGCAGCGAGTGAAAATTTCTTCCAAAGGGGATAAAAGAGCAGAAGTAGCAGCGCTTCTTAGAAATGTGCGCACTCTTAATGAAACAATCAAAGAGGAGTCTGGATTTAATAAGCGCACTACTGACTATCAATCTGTAGAAAAGCTCTTTGCAATTTTGCAAATTTTTAGCGCCTCCTATGTGGCTTTTGCACATGGCGCAAATGATGTGGCAAATGCCATTGGACCAATTGCTGCAGCTCTCGAAATCATTCGAAAAGGACATTTATCCCTGCAAACAACGATCCCTTCATGGCTACTCGCTATGGGTGGACTTGGAATTGTAATAGGTCTTGCGACCTGGGGCTGGCGCGTAATCGAAACAATTGGCAAAAAAATCACAGAACTTACCCCAACGAGGGGGTTTGCTGCAGAATTTGGTGCAGCTGTTACAATACTCATTGCTTCAAAACTTGGTCTTCCAATTTCTACAACGCACTGCATTGTTGGAGCCGTTCTTGGAGTTGGCCTTGCAAGGGGTCTTGCCGCGCTTAACCTGCGCATGATTCGCGACATTGCTCTTTCCTGGGTTGTGACAATCCCATCTAGTGCGATTGTTTCCGTCATCTTTTTTTATCTCATAAAAGCAATATTCTATTGATTCTATGATTAGCATCTGCTAAATCTGCCTAATATGGATGATTTAGAATTGCAAGCAAATAGTATCGCTCAAAAAGTGCGTCATTACCTAATTACTATGATTGGTAAAAATGCCGATGAGGCAAATGATGAAGAGTTTTATCGCGCATTTTCTTTCGCTCTTCGTGAAGAGATCATGGTCAATTGGACTGCCACAACAAATACTTTTAAATGCCAATCAGCAAGAATGGTCTATTACCTTTCGATGGAGTATATGCCCGGGCGCCTACTTGGCAATAATATTACAAATATCTCTAGCAGTGATCTTGTAAAGTGCATTTTAAAAAAAATGAATAGGGATTACAAAACGATATTGCGAATGGAGCCAGATGTTGGCATTGGTAATGGAGGACTTGGAAGACTTGCCTCTTGCTTAATGGACTCGCTCGCAATGCTTCAATATCCAGCACTTGGATATGGAATGCGCTATCAGTATGGAATTTTTGAACAAGACCTATGGTGCGGCGTGCAAGTCGAGCGTCCTGATAACTGGCTCCTTACACAAAATCCTTGGGAATTTAGAAGGGATTGTCACGCACAAAACGTGCATTTCGAGGGAACGATTATTCCCAAAACAAATAGTCATGGTGATGAAGTATACGACATTGCAGATTATGATGAGGTGCGAGCGCTCCCCTATGATTTTCCTATACTTGGCTATGGAGCCAATAAAAATTTCTCTGTTCTCACGCTTCGTTTATGGTCAACAAAAGAGTCTCCAAGAAATTTTCACCTGCAAAAATTCAATGCTGGGCAAATTGATGAAGCGGGAGAAAATACACTGCTAACAGACGTCCTTTACCCAAATGACAATCATGAAATTGGAAAACGGATACGTCTTAAACAAGAATTTTTGCTTGTCTCAGCATCTCTCCAAGATATTGTGCAAAACTATCTTGGCGCCTCTAAAGATATTACAGGTATTGCCGATAAAGTAAGAATTCAAATCAATGACACCCACCCAGCTCTTGTCGTTGCTGAGCTCATGCGTACATTAACAAAAGATCATGAAATTGCATGGGGAAAGGCGTTAGAAATCACAAGGGAGTGTTGTAGCTACACAAATCACACCATTTTAAAAGAAGCCTTAGAAGAGTGGAATGAACATCGAATTGAAAAGCTCCTCCCTAGTCAGTATAAAGTTTTGCAAAGACTCAACGGAGATTTATGTCAGGAAATCAGAAAACGTTTTCCAAATGATGAAAGCAAGCTAAGAAGGATGTCGATTATTGAAGGCGGTCAGATAAAAATGGCCCACCTTTCCATCTTTGGATCCCACAGAGTCAATGGCGTAGCAAAACTTCACTCAGAAATTTTAAAAGATTCTATTTTTAAAGATTTTTATGAGATGTATCCCGAAAGATTTGTAAATGTCACAAATGGCGTCACGCAAAGACGCTGGCTTCTTTTTGCAAATCCCAAACTTTGCGCCTTTTTAGAAAAACGGATTGGAAATGGATGGATCACAGATTTTTCGAAAATCAAGGGCATTGCAAGCTACGCGAGTGATAAAGAATCTCAAGAGGAATTTCTTGCCATCAAAAAAGAGAATAAACAAGCTCTTCTCGACTTCTTATGTAAAGACATGAAAGAAAAACATTGGGGCGGAAAAGATTTAAAAGCGGTATGTTTTTGTGACTCTGATGCGCTTTTTGATGTGCAAGTAAAAAGAGTCCATGAATATAAACGGCAGCTCATGAATGCGCTCCATGTCATTATGCGCTTTCAAGAAATTAAGGAAAATCCCGATGCAAATTACGTCAAACGTTTTGTCTTAATTGGCGGAAAGGCGGCTCCAGGTTACACCCTTGCAAAAAATATCATCCGCCTTTTCTATTGCCTTGGGCGCGCAATCAACCAAGACCCCATTGCCTCAAAATTTATCAAAGTACATTACATCGAAAATTATAATGTTTCAAAAGCAGAAATTATTATTCCCGCAACGGACCTCTCAGAGCAGATTTCCACAGCTGGAATGGAGGCATCTGGAACCGGAAACATGAAATTTGCAATGAATGGAGCTCTTACAATTGGTACAGATGATGGAGCAAATGTAGAGATGCGCGAAGAAGTTACCGATAAGTACTGGCCCTTTCTTTTTGGGAGCTCAGCTAGCACAAACATTAAAATACATCACGAAAAGTCCTATAACCCGCGCGACATTTATGATAAAAATCCAAAAATCAAAAAAGCTGTAGATGCCCTGCAAGACAGAACTTTTGTCGAAAATGATGCAGAACATGAAGCTCTCTACTCACTCTATCAAACGCTACTTGAAAACCATGGATTTGCAGATCGCTATTTTGTACTTAAGGACCTAGACGATTACTATAATACCCAAAAAAAGGTCGATGCACTGTATCAAACTCCAAACAAATGGGCGGAATATGCCATCCAAAATATGGCCGGAATGGGAAACTTTTCTACAGATCACTCTATTACAAACTACGCAGAAACAATCTGGAATGTCAAACCCTTGCCACCGTCTGAAGAGGAGCTAGAAGCTGTACGTCAAGAATATTTAGAAAACGATCGCTGTAGAATTATTTAGGAATCTCTGATTAATTCCGAAATTTCAACTATAGGGAGTGTTTTCCAAAAAGGCGCTGAAGATGAAACAGCGGAGTTAATCAGAGATTCCTTTTCGAGCAACCATCCATTTTTCGGCAAGCTCATCATACTTCCCACTTTTTTTCATCTTGGCTAGACCCTCATTAAATTTATCCACAAGCTCTTGATTTTCCCCTTTTAGAGCAATCACTCGAAGACCCGCATTGTTTAATGGCGGGGTCACAATTTTCAGCTCCTCTTGAAATAAATCTCGAAGATAACTGCTTGCGGGGATGATTCCAATAAGTGCAGCATCAATCTCACCTTCAACTATACTAATGAGTACATTTGGAATGGAGGAGTAATAGCGAACAAGCACATTTGGATTTTTTATTAGAAGAAGTGCTTCATCAGACGGTTTGCTAACCGCAACTTCTTTTCCAGACAAACTTTTTATCGAGGAAAAAGAATTTTCTTCTCTCATCACAACCACAGGACCTGAAAGAAGGTAATCTTCTGAGAATTGATATTTTTCGCGGTTAAAAACATAAGGTTCCATCGAGGAAATCATCGCATCATACTCCCCCTCTTTTAACCCCAAAATAAGATTATCCCAGCTCTTATCCACTCGAATGATCTTAATCTTTTCAATTGCTGCGATATGCGTTAGCAGCTCATTTGTAAAGCCAAATACATTTGACTCTTTTCCATAAAGCTCAAGTGGGAAAAAACTTTGATCCACACCAATGCGGTATTGCGGGCCCTGATCTTTTCCACAAGAGGTCATCAAAAGAGCGCAAATTCCTAAAATAAGTCCTGATAGTATCTGTCTATATCGCCAAATCACCACGATTTCCTCACTTCCTATGTGACTCTATTATTCCTGAATAAAAGAAAGAAAGCAAGAAGGCTACTTATCTATACACAAACCGATTCAAGACTTGGGTTTTGACTTCGCCCTCCTTTCCTTTAGAGTTTTTTCCTCGCTCGCGCCTTTTAAGAGCACTCCCTTATGAGTCTCGAACATATATTGAACCTGGCTTCTGATTTGTTTAAACATGGGGCTTCAGAATAGCACAGATACAAAAAAACATAAAAAGGGCCTGTTGAAAAACAACCTCTTTAAGTTTTTATCTGGTACAATGCATCCCCGGGGGAAAAAATATGAACGTTTTGTTTATTTTGCATGCTGAATGGGAAATGCCAGGGGTGATTGAAACTTGGGCTCGAGAGCGGGAGTTTTCCGTCTCTTTTTGTCGTCCCTTTCAAGGTGAAAAAATTCCATCTGCTTCGAATTTTGATTGGTTTATCTTGATGGGAGGGCCTCAAAGCGCTCTAAATATAGAGCAGCTTCCCTATCTTCAGGCTGAAAAGGAGCTTGTAAAGGATGCTATTTTTCAAAATAAATTTTTGCTTGGATTTTGTCTTGGAGCACAGATTATTGGAGAAGCATTTGGGGCTAGCGCAGAAAGAAGTCCACATCGTGAAGTAGGTATTTTTCCCATTACTTTAACCGAAGCAGGAGTAGCTGATCCTCTATTTGAGGGATTTCCCAAAGAGTTCTCTGTAGTTCATTGGCATGCAGATATGCCGGGAATCTCTAGGGATGCACAAATTTTAGCAACAAGCGAAGGATGTCCAAGACAAGTCATTCGTTACTCTGAAAAAGCTTATGGTTTCCAATGCCATTTGGAGCCTACTTTGGAGATTATGCAGAATATGACTTTGCAATGTGCAGGTGATTTAATTCCTGACAAGTATATTCAATCGAAAGAAGAAATGCTCCAAGCAGACTATTCTACAATCAATGAGTATATGCGAAAATTCTTGAATCATTTTTTCGATAGAGCGAATGCAAATTCAATCATCAACAGCCCAAGCTTATAATGAATATGAGCATAGGGCATGCTTTACATTTCTGGAGAAATTACGATGAAAGAAGTCATCGATGAGTATTATCCTCAATATTGCCATTCATTAGAAGCTGTATATGGAAAAGGAATGATGTCCGAAGGTGGTGCTGAAGCTATTGATTGCATGTTCAAAGATCTTTCAATTCATGGAAAAAAAGCACTTGATATTGGCTCAGGATTAGGCGGCAGTGCCTATCATTTGGCAACGAAATATGAGATGCATGTGACGGGGCTTGAAATTAACCCTTGGATGATAAAAGAAGCAGAGCGAAGAGCTCCAACTGAAATAAAACAGCGACTCGATTTTGTCTTGAGTACTGAAAATGATTACTTGCCATTTGAGAGTAATAGTTTCGATATTGTTTATAGTAAAGGAGTTCTTTGCCATTTAGAAAATAAACAAGGCCTCTTCAAGGAATGTTATCGGATCCTAAAGCCAGGAGGCGTATTAGTGATCAATGACTGGCTTAGTCCTATCCAAGGAAAATGGGGTGGTTATGTTCAGCGGCTAGTGGAGTTAGAAGGGCTTTCCTTGTATGCAGAAACAATAGACGGGTATTTGGAGGCACTTGATGAAGTTCAGTTTACCGATATTGAGGTGCTTAATCTTTCCGAGCAATATGCACTTTATAATGAAGAAATTGTAAGAACTCTCAAGAATCCAAAAAAACAAGAAGCATTTATTCGCTCTTTTAGTAAACAGTTACACACAGAAGCCATTGATGGTTACGACTCTATTGCAAAGGCCATGCGTGCAGGGGAAGGTTTGGTTATCCAATTCACAGCTCAAAAAAATATTAAAAAAG
>DAOWHK010000044.1 GCA_030641465.1 Parachlamydiales bacterium
GCTAAACACAAACCGATTCAAGATTTGGGTTTTAACTTCGTCCTTCTTTTCTTTAGAATTTTATCCTCACTCGTGCCTTGCCTCTCGGCAATGATCACTCATTCCTGCTAAAATTCTAAAAGAGATTCCTTGATAAATTCCCAAAGCATGAATCGGTTTGTGTATAATTGTTATCGATCTTTTTCTTCAAGTTCATGATTGAGATCATCTTCTCTTTCATCTTCTGATTCTTGAAAGCTACTTAGAAATTCTCTAGAAAGAATGTAGCACGCTGCTAGGATAAACAATATGGGGACAAGAATTTTCCATGCAATATTGAATTTCGTAATGAAAAAAAATCCGATGAAAATAAAAATTGTTACAAGACTATCATGACGTTTTCCCATCAAATACTGACGTATTGCAAGGGGAATGCCAATTACGAGCATGACTCCTGGCCACCAAGCATCTAAGTAGGAAAGAATTGCTAGACCTACTAAAAATAATGCAAGCGTGATTGATTGTGCGCGTCTTTTTGAGATTATTTGCTGAGCCATTACTCTCCTAATTTTGATTCAGGACTTTCAAAAGTTTGAGTTGACAATTTTGAGGTAGGGCGAGTTTCGATGTATGATGGAACTTTTGATAGTCGGGTATTTGGATAAAATTTTGCTAAGATTTTAGGGGCTAAATCCCCACTTTCAGACATTTGGCAGGCGCTATAAATACAGAGGCCAACTCCAGAGCCTTCTCCATATCCTTCATAAACAATCATATTTCCTTTTAGACTGACTGTAAAGTCGTTGCTAATGAGCTGATCTTCTCCGAGAGCTTGCTGCAGTGTGAGGAAGTCTATATCTTCTTGATGAGCACCATCTTTTACTCGAATTGCATAAACTTTATTGGAGTGATGATCTACAAATAGATCTAGGTCCGTTACACGATTTGTTTTTGCAAGTTTTGCAAGTTTTTCCATTTCTATAGATAAAGACCAGTGATGTTCATTTCGATCTTTGGCTGCTATGTGAGAGTCAACACCTTTTGGCGTGCTGGTATTTTTTCGAAAAATCGATTGAAAGCTCGCGGTCTTTCCCGCACAATTTTTATTCCAAGTAGAGGCAAAAGGCTTATCATCATAGGTCATAATTAAGAATTTCGTATTATCAATGGAGCTGTCGACACTTGTATTATTAAACATTAGGCCAGAGCCCCTATATCCAACATTCTTAGCATCTACATGCCAAAAGGCGCTTTTATTCCCTATAGCATTATGATAGGCATCAGTTCTTGCGACAATGGCAATAGAGTCCATCACGGCTGCTGGATATTTGCGATGAATCCTTGGTGGCAATGTGGATTTGAGATAAGTCTCAACATCTACTTCATTTACAACACTTAATTGATTGTCTAAATTATAAACTTCAACGATTCCATAATATTGAATTCCATTAACAAGCATAGTTGTTTCAGGGGATGTGGGAATGATCTGTAGTTGAAATACACCGGAAAAGTTTTCTCCCCATTTGATTCCATCTTCATGAGGGTAAAGAAAATATCTTTTTCCTCGACTTCCCCAACTTAACTTTAATTGTTCATTTGGATCACGTACTTCATAAGGACCTTTGACTTCCAAAAGTATCCCAGAGGCATTTTGATTTAGTAAGACTTTAATGGATGCAGGCGTTGCATTTTCGGTTTGCAGCTCTGTTTTATCTAACTGCGTTGCATGTGATGACATTTGATAACCTAGCAGGGTCATCATAAAAATTGCTAGTAGAAGGTAAAAACGGTTCATGAGTCTTCTCCATCGCTACTATTTTTATTGTGAGGGTACCCTAAATGTTTATAGGCAAGTTTTGTAGCCTCACGTCCTCTAAGAGTTCTTTTAAGAAATCCATTCATGATTAAAAAAGGTTCATTAACCTCTGATAGAGTGACAACTTCTTCTCCAAGAGCTGCTGCAAGAGTACTAATTCCAACGGGTCCACCTTCATGATGATGTATGATGGTTTTTAGCATCTTTTTATCCATTTCATCAAGTCCTAGGTGATCAATATCTAACATTTCAAGAGCTGCACGAGTAATTAATCTATCCAATTTGTTTTGCGTTCTCATTTGTGAATAGTCTCTGACCCATTTCAATAGATTATTTGCGATACGCGGCGTTCCGCGAGAGCGTTTTGCTATTTCTAAAAGGCACTCTTCGGAGATTGGGATGTCTAAGATAGAAGATGCGCGGGTGAGAATATTTTGTAAAATATCAGAAGCATAATAGTCTAGTCTGCAGGTAAATCCAAATCTTGAGCGCATTGGATTGCTAAGAAGTCCAATTTTTGTTGTTGCGCCAATCATTGTAAATGGGGAGAGTTTGACTTGAACGCTTCTTGCTTGTGGTCCCGAATCTAATGTGATATCTAACGAAAAGTCTTCCATAGCGGAATAGAGATACTCTTCCACATTCGTGGAAAGTCTGTGGATCTCATCAATAAATAAAATATCCCCTTCTTGAAGATTGGTGAGTATTCCTGCTAAGTCTGCAGGCTTTTCAATGGCAGGTCCTGAAGTTACAATTAAGTTTGTTCCCATTTCCTTCGCAACGATATTTGCAAGGGTTGTTTTTCCAAGCCCGGGAGGTCCATGAAATAGGCAATGGCCAAGAGATTCTTTCCGTTTTTTTGCGGCACCAATATAGACATCTAACTTATCTTTTAATGGCTCTTGCCCAATAAATTCTGCAAGTTTCTGAGGACGCAGCTTTATTTCAAAAGTTGGGTTTTGTTTTTTCCAAGAAGATTCAACAAATGTATCTGACACAATGACTTTCCTTTCCTAGATAATTCTAAAACCCACTCTATCAAGAAACAGAATTGCATGGCTATATCTAATCGTAAAAAAAGCAAAAAAATGTATAATGGAATTGTCACATAAAAATCAAGCGAGGATGTATGAGTTTACAATCAGATAAATGGATTCGTAAAATGGCATTAGAAGAGGGTATGATTGAGCCTTTTCAAGACCGACAAGTGCGCAAAGTAGATGGTGAAAAAGTCATAAGCTCAGGACTTTCGAGTTGTGGATATGATCTTCGGGTATCAAACAAATTTAAAGTGTTCACAAACGTTTACAACTCGATTGTAGATCCTAAAAATTTCCAAGAAGATTCTTTTGTATCTATTGAAGGAGATACGTGTATTGTTCCTGCAAACTCTTTTGCGCTTGCAGTAAGCGTTGAGTACTTTCGCATACCGCGAGATGTTCTCACGTTATGTGTGGGAAAATCTACATATGCTCGTTGTGGAATCATTGTGAATGTGACACCATTTGAGCCAGAATGGGA
>DAOWHK010000070.1 GCA_030641465.1 Parachlamydiales bacterium
ATGTTCGACGGTGAATATATCCCCAGAATTACCAGTAATACCATCATTATTAAAAAGACAAAGCCAAATATTCTCAAAATCTTTACCAACGATCACCTCAATAAAGTCATTTTTCTAGTAAAACTTCGCAATCTCAAAAAAGAAATCGAGCCATATGCGTTTTTAGCTACTGAATGCGGTTTTGAGCTTAGTGAGTATCAAAAATTTCTCGAGAGCTCTTCGAAAGAAGACATGCTTCTTATCCTAGACGGGTATGATGAATTGCCTCCGATAGGAGAGCCTGCTTTTAAACAATTAATAGAGCAATTTCCAAACACCCTTATCACAACCCGTCCTACAACAGGAATCGCCGATAGCAGCGTTGAGATAGAAATAATGGGTTTTGATAAAAATCGGATAGGGGAATACATCCAAAAATTTTATGATACACTTGCAGCAAATCAACTGATATCTGTAGAAACTGCTTCTAAGAAAATCAAGAAACTTCAAGATTATATAGATAAGCGGCCTCTTTTACGGAGCCTTGTTCAAATTCCACTGAACCTAACACTTGCTTGCCAACTATTCAACGAGGATGAAGAATTATTTACTAATCCCGATAAACCGTTAACGATTACAGGATTCTACATAGAAGTCGTGGATCGATTTTATAGAAGGTATTTATTAAGGCCTGAAATTGCAAAACATACTAGTACAACAGTTCGCAAAAAAGAAAATTTACGAAGTAGCGTTCCATACACAAAAATTATGGAAGAAATTGCATGGGAAGGAATAGGAAAAGATTCCCTATATTTTAAGCAGCCTGATGATTTTGAAGTACTCGAAAAAATTGGGCTTATTCGTTTTGATAATAGTGAAGGGCAGTTTATCCACAAAACCCTCCAAGAATACCTAGCTGCTGTTTATCTTGGAGAGCAAATAATTGAATCTCCGGAAAGTGGACGAGCAAGACTTCGAGCAGTAAAATTTGATCCCCGTTTTTCCCTTACACTTCGTATGACTGCAGGGTATCTTTCGCACAAAGAAGATAAAGCCCATCTTCAAAATTTCTTTGAGGAGCTTTTTGAGGAGCCAAGAGACTTAGCGCAAAGCTTTGAACTGCGCCTTTTTGCTCAGTGCTTTGAAGAATGTCCAAATCCTGGAGCAATTATACAGCATAAAGAGTTTTTGGGGGATTGTGTCACATATTTAAGAAAAGCTCCTTTGATGGAGATGAAGGTAGAGCTTCTGAGTAGGAATCAAAAATTATTAAATCGCAGTGAAATTATTGAAGAGCTTCAAAAACAAAAGTCTTTTGGAATTATTAGAGAGTTAGCAGAACAAAAAATGTTGATTCCAGGTCATCTTATTAAAGAACTAATGGATTATATAGTTAATTCAGAATTTCACACTGGTGGAGACAGCACTTTTAGAGCCATTACTGCGCTCGGTATGATAGCCAAAGGAGGCTACCTTATCCCAGAAAAAGTGATGTTGACTTTATTTAAAATAGGTATTGAACCACAACTTGATCTCGGAGCTCAAGTCTTCGCTCTTCGTACGCTCGGTGTGATAGCCAAAGGAGGCCACCCCATTCCAGAAAAAATGATCTTGGACTTAGCTCAAATATTCATTGATCCGAAGCTTGTTTTTTCTGCTTATGATTCGGCGTCTATGGCGCTCGGTATGATAGCCAAAGGAGGCCATCCCATTCCAGAAAAAGTCATCTCGAATTTAGCCCAAGCGATTTCTGATCCAAATATTTTTCTTCAAATGAATGCTACTTCTATAATCGGACGGATAGTTGATATAATCAGTGGGATAGCCGAAGGAGGCCACCCCATTCCAGAAAAAGTCATCCTGGATTTAACTCAAATGATTATTGATCCAAAGCTTGACTTCTTAGCTTGTCATTCGGTTGCTGATGCGCTCGGCGCAATAGCCAAAGGAGGAATCTCCATTCCAGAAAAAGTGATCTTGGATTTAGTCCAAATAGTCATTGATCCAAAGCTTGACAGCTTTGTTTGTATTTCGGCTGCTAGAGTGCTTGGCGCGATAGGCAGGAGAGGCCACCCCATTCCAGAAAAAATGACTCTGGATTTTGCCCAAATGATTTCTGATCCAAACCTTGACTCAGATGATCGATGTAAAGCTATTGGAGTGCTTGGCGCGATAGTTAAAGGGGGCCAACGTATCCCAGAAAAGGGGATTTTAGGTTTAGCCCAAATGGTGTCTGATCCAAATCTTGATTCAGATGTTCGAGTCAAAGCTGCTGGAGCGCTCGGTGAGATGGCTAAAGGAGGCCAACGCATCCCAGAAAAGGGGGTCTTAGGTTTAGCTCAAATGGTATCTGATCCAAACCTTGATTCAGATATTCGAGTTAAAGTTTCTGGAGCGCTCGGTGAGATAGCTAAAGGGGGCCAACGCATCCCAGAAAAGGGGGTCTTAGGTTTAGCCCAAATGGTGTCTGATCCAAATCTTGAATCTTATAATCGAGGTAAAGCTGCTGAAAAGCTCAGTGAGATAGCTAAAGGAGGCCAACGCATCCCAGAAAAAGTGATTTTCGGTTTAGCTCAAATGGTGTCTGATCCAAACCTTGATTCAGATACTCGAGTTAAAGTTTCTGGAGCACTCGGTGAGATAGCTAAAGGAGGCCAACGCATCCCAGAAAAAGTGATTTTCGGTTTAGCTCAAATGGTGTCTGATCCAGAACTTCAGACCACTGAAAGAATAATCGCTGCTGAAGAGCTCAGTGAGATAGCTAAAGGAGGCCAACGCATCCCAGAAAAAGTGATTTTAGGTTTAGTCGAATTGGTTTATGTTCCAAATTTTGACTCAGAGGTTCGAGAGTCTGTTAATAATGCCTTAAGAAATTTTTCCAGCGAGAATCTAGAATCGATCGTACATGATAGCGATTTTTTTGAGCTTGTTAAATATGTGTGTTTCCTTTCTCATAGTGCTCTTGCCATTTACAGCGAATCCATTACGATTGCTGATAGAAGAAGAAAGCATCCACCATTTTCAATACCGGATGGGGTTTCCTCTAAAAATTTAGCTCCAATTCTTTCAGAAAAAAAAATCTCAGATGAAGAGATAGTTAGATACAATTCATGCAGTTTATCATAAATTGTGCAAAAAATGATAATTGTAAAATCTAGGCCAATAGGATAAAACGGGGAGTTCGAACAAGAAAGAGTCTCTATATGAGTAGATTATGGTAGCAAGTAAGTTTTTTAGAGGTTCTGCTAAGGAAAGCTGCTTTGTTTAAGAAGGTGATCATCGTTTTTTCTTTGGGAAAAGCACGAGCATTACGACTCCAAAGCCGAGCACAAACGATACCCAAAACGCTTTTTTGCCGCTTTGCTCCAGCATAAAAAATATCTTTGGAACAACAAAAATAAAACCAATAGCTGCAATAAGCACAATAGCAATAGCCATGCCTCTTCGGTTTTTAACAAATGCTTCAAGCTGGTCTCTCATATAATCCCGTTCAGATTCGAGGACGAGGGGATAGGGCAGTCATTGTCGATACAACAGGTGATTTTGTTGATGGCTATTATCGAGAAAATCAAGACATTCTATTTAATCCCTACGATACCCGAACATCTCCTTGGCATCCATGGTGTGAATGTCATAAAGATTATCACTACGAGCAAATCGTAAATAGCCTCATTCCAAACACACAATTTCATTCCGATGATTTTTTTCTGCGCGCTGGTCGCGCCGTCTTACTAGCAACCTTAGAAGAATCTGCAAAAAATAGTCATAACATCAAAGATTTTCTAGATTTTCTGTTAAAGCAAGATATTCATGGGCTTCATGCAGCCCTAAAAGACACCGATGCTTCCGTATACGTTGATCCAAAAGGGGAGAGGACTACCATGTCCATAAGAGCCACAATTGCAAACATTGTAAGGCATTTCAGATCTCTAAAAAATACAACCTCCCCATTTTCCATTCGAGATTGGATCTTATCTGAAACAATCAGTGACCAATGGTTATTCCTCACTTGTACTACAGAGCAAAGAGCCTCCTTAAATCCATTAATGTCAGTTTGGTTCTCCGTAGCGATGAATGCCATGAAAGCAAAAGATCCCAAACTGCCCAATAAAAAAATATGGTTCATTATCGATGAACTTCACTCCCTACAAAAACTTGAATATCTTGAAGAGTCTTTAGCAGAACTACGAAAATACGGGGGATGTATTGTTCTAGCAACGCAAGACCTCTCACAAATTGATAAACAATACGGATCGCACTCTACAAGAACTATCATTGATCTATGTGGAACAAAAGTCTGTTTCAGACAAAGCGATAATGAAATCGCCAAGAGAATGTC
>DAOWHK010000230.1 GCA_030641465.1 Parachlamydiales bacterium
AAGATAAAATTATGTTATTACTTCATGAAAGTTCAGAAGAACATATTATTGTTCGTTTCCGTGGCGATCAGTTAAAAATTGTTGATAGTCTCAGATCGACAAGCTTTGAGGAATTTGTCGATCTTAATTTTTGGCTTCTTCACAATTATCCAAAATACAATAGCGATGATATATTAACAGTTTTAAACCTCAAAATTCAAGACACGGGATTGCTATCTAGGGCTTTAATGATTTTTTCCCAAGCGCTAGTTGATCAGGATCCTCAAAATTTTATTGAGTCCCAAAAATTTGCAAGAGCTATTCCAGATGAAGCGATGCGCATGAGAACCTTTGGTAAAATAATAGAGAAGCTCTGTAAAAAAGACATTCAGAAAAGTCTGGATTTCTTCATTCCCCACTTCCTAGAACTTGCGAACACAGTATCCGACTCTTTTCAAGGGAGTCAACTTGTTTCGAAAGTGGTTAGAAGTCTTGATAACTCTCGATATTATAGCAATATAGACTATCTTCTTTCAAACTATCATGGAGCCAATAAAGCCGAGATAGAAAAAAGATTGAAGAAAGGGCGTACTTTAAGAGGCTAGGAAAACCTTTATAAATGAAAAGTAGATGGGGCGTGTCCCATAGCACTAAAGCTTTTTCTACAGTATCAATGGCTCTTACGACCCCCTCGCGCAAAATCCTCAAGGCCATGATAGAAGAAGTTTCCTCATTATTTCTTATATATTGAGAAAGTCCGTTTTATCCCTCTGAATATAAAGCTTTTACGTTTATTTAACCCTCAACCATCCGAAAGTTAATGGGTTAAGTAAATTATTAACATTAACCCTTGGTTTAATTGTTTTTAATGTTAAAATCTAATTTTAAAATAAAAAAGTAAATAAAATGACTGTTTCGAATATAACAACTACACACACTTCTCATCCCTGCTATTTTGAAGAGCTTCCAGGGGAGCTTTTTTTAACAATCTTAAAATTTTGTGAGGAGAATGATTTTTTTGCAATCGCATGTACCTCTAAAAAATTATCAGGAAGAATCATAACTTTTGCCCCGGTTGCAGTACAAAATAAAATCACTGAATTTGTCTCTACAATCATTGCTACAAAATTTATACCTAAATGTGTCATATATGGAAAGTCTGGCAGGAGCAAATAGATCTTCAAATAAAAGAAAGTGCTCAAACAATTTTGGAAAACATATGTAATTATAGCGATGAAGATGTAAAAAATTTACGTAATTTAAAATCAAAAAGTGAAGAAATAATTCACGAATTGGAGGGAAAACTTAATGTTATAGTAAATAGAAATTATATACTTGAGTATATTAATTCGACGAATTCTAGATCTCTAAAATACCAATTTTCGCAGTATGATATTTTTGATCATTACGACCCTATCACTATCTATGAGATTTTGGAATCAGAGATTGAGGAGAATAAATTAGAAAAGTTCTCTCGTGCAATACAAGCTTATGCTAACGCCGAGTTAAACGATGACCCTACGAAGTATCGAAAGTGTGCGAACCTTTGTTTAAATATTCCAGATAACGAAATAAAGATGAGCGCTCTTTCAATGATAATAGAGACACTTTGTAAAAAAAGTGTGAGGTATGCTGAATTTTGTGAATCGCTTGTTAAAGAAATAAAGAGCGATATGAAAAGTAGTGCTAGTTATAAGCAAAAAAAGAACTCTTTTCATTATATATTTTTTACATACCTTAACGCTAACCAATTTAATAATGCTGAGCGGGTATTAAAACAAATGTTTTCAGAACTCGAGTTGATAAGACCGGGAACGAAAGATGGATATAAGAAACAATTGCAGCAAAAGAGAGATGCATACAATGCGAAAGAGGCTGTGAATCATTTCGCCCTTCCCAAATATCCTCTTGTTCTTGGATCTATTTTTATTCTTCTACGTCGGCGGCGCACCTAAATCCATACGTTCTATTCACAATTCCAGGGTTATTGCGATGCCTATGGGAGCAGCGAAGATCTTCTTTTAAACTTTTCCAGCAACCACCTCGAAGCACGCGATAAACACCTTGAATGGGTCCTTTTGGATTGTCAGGCTCCTGCTTGGAAGTATCATAATAATTATAATCATACCAGTCTTGGCACCACTCATACACATTTCCAGCAATGTCATAGAGGCCGTATCCATTAGCTGGGTAGCTTTTCACAGGTGTTGTATCTGCACTGAAAAAATTCGACTGTGCACGATCTATTGTATTTCCAGTTGTATAAGTGGCTTCTGGAATTCCTCCTCGAGCAGCTATTTCCCATTCCGCTTCTGTTGGCAGTCGCTTACCCACCCACTTGGCATAAGCTACAGCTCCATACCATGTGATTCCAATGACAGGATGTTTGGAATATCCAGCTTCAATAACAAATTTCCCGTTTTGCTTTTTAATTCGAGACTCTCTAAGTTTTAAGATGTCTTGATTATTCGAATCTTTTTCCCCCCCCATAACTTCTAAAAAACAGACGAATTGCTCATTTGTGATAGGATGTGTATCCATTGCATAAGTCTGTATTCGAATAATATGACGAGGTCTTTCATCTCGCCCGCCTTCATCGCTTCCTCTGTGAAACTCTCCCCCATTAATAATCACCATATCACTCATGATAGGTTCTATATTCTTTATTTCTTTTTCTTTTGGGCGATATGGCGCGACAGTGGAATCGATATGAAACACAGAAGATGGATCTGGATCATAAGTTGGACGTACTACTTCCTGAGGGTTCAAGATAGGCTTTCGTTGTGATTCTTGAATGAGTTGACTGACTTTTTCAATCATTTCCCTTGGCTCTTTGGGTTTAACTGTGCATGTTGCAGTAGAAGTGCTTTCCGGATTTGATTTTTCTAAAGTTTCACGGGAAGGAATACCGAAATTGGAATCAAAACGGGATTGATCCCGGCCGGCCAATTCTTCGGCAGGAGCGCTTGAAAATTGTACATTTTCTTTTTCGTAATCTTTTGCTGGTGCTTTTTGAGAAGGAGGAGATACTAGCTCATCAATGAGACTTGTTAGGGATGAGCTGCGTTTACTTGGATCTTTTTGTAAGCATTGAAAGATAAGCTTGTCCCAATTGAGTCTATATTCTGAAAAGGTTTTTGACGGCATTGGAAAACAGCCTTCTGGATAAGTACGCGCAAGTAAAAAATAGGCAAGAATGCCAAATGAATAAATATCAGCCTGGATGCTTGCGGCATTGCTTCTAAAAATTTTTTGCTCCGGAGCTAAGAAGGAATAATTTTGCAGGAATGATGCGTGTAACTTGGAAAGTTTTGAAGGCTCGATTTCTTCTGTGTGATACTGATCATTTTCAAGGATTAAAGGATCAATATATAGGGATTCAGCAAGAATTTTATAAGTTTTTGTTAGAATCGCACCTTCTCCAACGATTTGAGAAAGTCCAAAATCGGATAGATAGACATGAAGTCCCCTTTCCCCTTTTCCAATCAATATATTATTAAGCTTGATTCCCCTATGAGAAAGTGGAGACGAATCTCGTTTTTTTTGATGGGCATAATTAAGAGCCGATGCAACTTGTGTCAAGAGTTCAAGAATCTCATTTTCATTTAGGCTTTGCTTATTCACGCTTAAAAATTTTGAGAGGTTGGTGCTTTCTCCAAAACAATCACAAATATAATCCTCAGCAAGAAAATAATATCCATCGCTTTGAGAAACATTATGTACTTTTACAATATGGGGATGCTCAAGAGACGCTAGGGAAGCAATTTCTTTTTCAAATCTGTGAATAAAGGAAGAGGATGAAGCTAGCTCTTTGGGAAGAACTTTTAAAGCAAATTGCTTTTTGAGAAATCTATGCTCAGCTAAATAAACTGATCCTAAAACACCTTTTCCAAGGAATTTAAGAATTGTATAATCACCTAATGTCTTGTTATCCATATTTTTTACTTTAGATTAAAATGTTTCCTATTGTTTCGGAATCAGTGAACAAATCTGATGTTTTATCTTCAGTGTCTTTTGGAGAAAAAATCTCTTTTCGCAAACCGCTAATAATAATAAGTAAGCTTACTTGCCCTAAAAAAAAATTTCTTCGAAATCCATCTAAGTATAAAATTTCGGAATTATCCAGCACTTCCTTCTGATAATTGCAAATATATTTGTTTTAGGCAACCAGAGTTCTATTAAATAAAAATAAGAAGTTGCTTTTAAATTACACCTAAATATTTTGCAAAATACCAAGCGATTACAAGTACTACAGCAGAAAGTCCAGCCCAAATCAGGTTCGGAAACCACTTCACGCCGCCCCTTAAACTTCCTCTGACTTCAAGTGTTCCAATGCCGTAAGCAAAATCGTGTTTTTCTCCGCGCTGTTTAAATAGATTTGGGAATTCTCTAATTAATTTATCCACATCCATTCCTAAAAAGGATGCGTACTGTCTAATAAACCCAAGCATATAGACAGGAGATAGGAATTTGTCAATTCGACCTTCTTCAATAGATGCTAAATATCCCATACGGATTGAAGTAGAATTTTCTATCTCTTTTAGGGATAAGTTCATTTCTTGTCTTTTGGTTTTAAATCGCTCTCCAATGATTTTAATTTCTTCGTTCATTCCTCTCCTATTATCTTGGAAATATTTATTAGATTAACGGATTAAAGTTATATGGACAAGAGACATTTATCAAAGCCTGTGTTAGTGTATACACAAAGCTATTCAAGACTTGGGTTTCAACTTCGTCGGCTTTACTCTAGATTTTTATTCTCGCTCGCGCCTTGCCTACCGGCTAATTGTCACTTGCTCCGGATAAAAATCTAACGGAGCCTCCTTGTTAAATTCCCAAGTCTTGAATCGGTTTGTGTATATAATATAAAAAATTCACCCTGACTTAAGAAATGAATCCTAAAAAACCGACTTGTTTTGTCGCAAGTATCGAAAAAACGCTTTTTAAAAAAATGGAAAAAGAGCTAGAGGAACAAGGATTTGTCTTTTCAAAACCTCAGTATACGGAATTTCAAGCAAAGAAAAAAGGGGTCGTTTGCACTCTTTATAAATCAGGCAAAATTACTGTTCAAGGTGCGGGAAAAGATGATTTTATTACCTATTATTTAGAACCTGAAATCCTGAAAACTTTTTCTTATTCCTACCCTCTTCAAGACCTCGATTTTACACCACGCATTGGTGTTGACGAAGCTGGAAAAGGAGATTTTTTTGGACCTCTTTGTGTGGGAGCTCTTTATGCAGATAAAAAAGGGATTCAAACACTTATTGAAATGGGTGTATGTGATAGTAAAAAAATGAAGGATACCAAGATTTGCCTCCTCGCAAAAAAAATTAAAGAGCAATTTGACTACCATTTAATACAGCTTAATCCTTCAAAATATAATGAGCTTTATTCCAAGTTTAACAACCTCAATTCCCTTCTTGCTTGGGGACATGCCTCAGCAATAGAAACTGTGTCTAAAAAAACGTCCTGCAAAAATGTCATTATCGATCAATTTGCAAATGAATCTGTCGTACTCTTGGCATTAAAGAAAAAAAACCTTGAACTCGATCTTACACAAAGACACCGCGGAGAAGAGGATATTATTGTTGCTGGAGCGTCCATTCTTGCAAGAGCATGTTTTGTAGAAGGAATACAAAGACTTGGAGATACTTACTCTACCATATTGCCAAAAGGCGCTTCTAAAGCAGTCATTGCATCAGGTAAAAAACTTGTCGACAAATATGGACCGAATATACTCATGGAACTTGGAAAGCTTCACTTTAAAACCAAGGAACAAATTCTGAATTGACATGCTAAAGTATCTCAAATTAACAAATATGATCTTAATTGATCACTCAGAAATTGAATTTCAGAAGGGTCTTAACATTCTTTCAGGAGAAACAGGCGCTGGCAAAACAATCTTACTTCAAGCGCTAGATCTAGTTTTTGGAAAAAAAACAGACACCTCCGTTATTCGCAGCGAAAAAGATCGAGCAATCATTGAAGCGGCGTTTGAAATACAGAGTCTACCAAAACTGCATGCAATTCTTGAATCTTCTGGGATTCTTGTTAATCCTGAAGAATATTTAATCATTAAACGGGAAATCCCAAAAATTGGAAATACTCGCACTTTTATCAACTCTCAAATGGTCACTCTTGCATTTCTCGAACAGATTAAAACGCACCTTTTTGAAATCGCTTCCCAAAACTATGGAATTCGATTGCGATCCAATGACTTTCAAAGAGAAATTCTCGATACGTACGCAAAACTCGAAATGGATGTTCAAGAATACAAAAACTTGTCCGAGCAAAATACAAAACGTCAAACAGAGCTAAGTGAGCTTCAAGAGGAAAAAAACCAGTCCTCTCTTGAGATCGATCGTCTTTCAATGCAGTATCAAGAAATTTGCGATGCAGATATCAAAGACAGTGAAGATGATGAGCTTTTCTCAGAATATTCAAAACTTGCAAATTCTCAAGAAATAAGCGGAAAAATTGAAGAGATCCAAAAGACAATATCAAGTCAAGTAGACGCGCTTGTTTATGCGCAAAAAGCCCTTGAGAAGCTTCTTTTAAAAGATGAAGCCCTAATAGAGCCTTTCCAGCTCATTAACTCTTCTAGTGTAAACATTTCTGAGGCGACATTTTTTTTAAGTCAATATTTGGATAATATTTCCTACGATCCAAAAAGACTAGATTTTTTGGAAAAGAGACTTTCACTTATTGATAAGTTTAAGAAAAA
>DAOWHK010000161.1 GCA_030641465.1 Parachlamydiales bacterium
CCCAAACATACGCCTCATTATCTAGCTTGCTGCAGACAATGCTTCCCTCTTTTTCAAGCTCCATAATTTGCTTTTCGATAAGCAGTGCATCTACAAGAAGGAGATCTACTGTGCGAGGAATTAAATCCGCTTCTCTGTAGCATACATGACCGGATGAACTAAGTTCCCAAAGTAAATATTCAATGCCCGCCTGAATGCGATGAGGGGAGTCTACAGCAATTCCAAGATTCTGCGCCAAGTCATCAGCAGATTTAAAACCTACACCAAAAATGGTTTTTGCTAAGGCGTAAGGATTCTCTTTAATTTTTTCAATGCTATTTTCCCCATAAAGTTTGTAGACCTTTTGGGCAAGAGAGGAGCGGACATTATGAGATTGAAGAAAAATCATCAAATCACGGATCGATCTTTGATCGAGCCAACACGTTTGAATCAGCTCAATTCTTTTTAATCCAATTCCAGGAATTTCCGATAAGCGATGAGGAGACTTGTCAATCACATCAAGCGTATCGAGCTTGAAATGTTTTACAATCTTTTCCGCATAGACTGGACCAATGCCTTTAATGAGTCCTGATTCAAGATATTTTTGAATGCCATAGAGATCCTCTGGCGCTTTTAGCTCAAACGTTTTGACCTCGAACTGAGGACCGTGCTTTGGATGGCGCTTCCAAATTCCATTACAATGGATGGTTTCCCCTTCCTTGATAGAAGGCATTTCGCCAAGAATGGTAGTCAGCTCATTTTTTCTAGGCTCTTTTAATCTTGCAATTGTAAACCCATTCTCTTCACTCGAAAAAACAATGCTTTCAATAAAGCCTGTGACACATTCATTCATATCCAAGCAGCATATCTGATGGCTTTATAATAGGCAACAGAGCTCTATTTTCCTCAAAAAAATATTTACATAAGGAAAAGACTTTGCAGAAAAAGTGGTTTTTTTTTATCATACACACAATTGATCCGGATTAGCTCAGTGGTAGAGCAGTTGACTGTTAATCAATTGGTCGCTAGTTCGAATCTAGCATCCGGAGTTTTTTCAAAAAAGCCCCTCAAATAGAGGGGCTTTTTTTTATGACGTTAGAGAGGCTGTAATAGCCTGAGCGTAAATATACAGATCTTGATGTCTGTTGTTAAATCCCCAGTCTGGATCAGGGTTTGCTCTATCAGGCTGCTCGCCACCATTTAATTCAGTATGTCTTTGATAAATAGCGCCACAAACGATATCTCTTAACTCTGGATTTTCCTTTAAAGTATCATCTAATGCTGCACCTACAGCTTCTTCAAATCGCTCGAAGTTGTCTATAAGATGAGTATTCCCCCAATCATCATCGCCCGTGGTGTTTTCTCCTGCAAGATTTGCAAGTCTATAGATGTGGAAGTGTACACACATTTTGATAGATTCTGGTAAAGACCTATAGGTTTTTACGGATTCTAATCCACTGATGTCAGGCCTTTCCATTAATAATTGCTGGGATGATGAGGCGTCATCAAGTAATGCTCTTGGAACCTGCATGGGATTGCCACTCATATTTATTGAAAGGGCTTGCATTGTAAGAAGCTCATGAGGAATTTCTGTAAATTGATTATGACTAAGGTTAATATTTTCCAAATGCCATAACGCAGTCATTCCAACAGGTAAATCTGTAAGTAGATTATGACCAAGATCCAATTGCTTAAGGGCTTTTAAAGCCATGATAGAATCTGGAAGAGATGTAAGTCGATTATGATCTATGTTAAGATGAGTAAGCATAGTAAACTGTCCAATATGTTGGGGTAATTCATAAATGCTTTGCCTTGACAAAATGGCGTTTCTGATGCCAGGGAGCGGGTGAACGTGGTAGGCTGCTTCTGTAAGTTTGCGATAATCGAATCGGTCATAAGGTAATGTCGGTCCATATAGCCTGTTCAATAGAGTCACCATTGTTCTTTTATTGCTTTGCTCTTGGAAAGCCTGTGAAAAATCGCGGATTCTCATTCGGTCCATGTTATAGCCTTTATAATGAAGAGTTCTCATTGGAACATTCCAATGATTAGCTTTAATTTTTTGGAATAGGCTGCGCATTTTTATATAAAGTGGGGAGTCTGTATCCTGAGTGCAACTGCTTAAGAGGTCGCTAATTTTCAATTTGGAAGCGTGATTTAAATCTTTGGTGATATAATTCAAAAACAGCCTGTTAAAGTACTCGTTCTTAGTGATTTGATTAAATTTTGTGCATACTCTACAGGTAGCTGTTAGATCTGTGTATTTGAGTATTTCAAATAATGTTTCATTAGTTAGTTCAGTAATATTCATTTTATCTTCAATTTTATTTAATTTATTACTACTATAGCATTATTTTATTAATTATTCAAACATTAAAGTAATTCATATTATGTGAGAAAATAAGTCATTAAGACTTAGGGAAGCTCGGATTAACTCCAAAATTTCAACTTTAGATAGATTTTTAAAAAGAGCTTCCTATAGGTGTGTATACCTTTGTAATAATTTGTGAATGGCTGGTACTATTGGACAATATCAAGAATTTTTGGGTTTATAATAATGGATTCTCTAGCAAATACTCTAAAAAACCCTCTTCATTGGAGCATATCTAAGCTTATTGAGGAGGGTGATGATCATTGCTTGATCTCGCAAGTATTTATTGCAGTTATCGGAATATCATCTGTGCCTCTTTGGATAATTGGAGATTTTTTGGGTGTAGACAGAGAAAATGATCAGGTAACCTTATCAAATCGTGACATCGAAAATTTATCTCTTGATCCTGAAAAAACGGAATATAGAGGATTTTCTCTATCAACGTTTCAAAATACGTCAGATCCTCACTTTGCACGATCTTCAGATTGGGGTAATTATGTGGAAGGGCATCAGGGTTTAGGTCTTGGACAAGGAGTGGATATTTTAACTCCTGAAGGGCGAGAAATTATTTGTAATGATACAATAGCAGCTGGTGGGAATATCGTTCGATTTTCAGTGGAATGGGCGGATGTTTCTCCCAATATGAGCGTTGTAAATCAAGAAGCTTTAGCAAGATATGTTGAGACAGCAAGATATATTCGGAATCGAGGGTTAACGCCGATGGTTACGCTTCATCATTTTGCAACGCCACTTGATGAAGATGGAAACAACGCTTTTGAGAATTCCGAAAATATCGAGTTATTTGTGCATTTTTCTGAAGTGGTTTACGATGCCCTAAAAGATGATGTACATCACTTCATGACATTTAATGAGCCAGGTGTTCACTCTGTAATGAATTACATTCTTGGAGATTTCCCAGCTGGAAACGTGGGGAATTTTTGGAAGCATGCTGCAGTAATGAAAAATCTTTTAAGCACATAAGAGAGTTTATACAAGAATTCATGAGCTTGCAGAGGATCGGCAAGTGACAGTAGGTATGACGCATCAAGCATTAAAATTTGTGCCTTATTCTCAATACAATTATATTTCTCGGATTGTTTGTTATGTCATGACAGCAGTATTTCATGAACGATTCATGCATTGGGCAGAGAAGAATCAAGAGTCTATAGATCTATTAGGAGTGCAGTATTACGCAAGACCCTTAATTGGGGGGTGGATTCCAGGCTCCATTTGTCAAGAAGATGAGACAATGGTAGAATCTATGCAATTTCGCTTTGATCCGAAAGGAATATTACCAGTTCTTACGGAAGTGTCTCAAAGATTGCCAAATGTCCCACTGATTGTTACAGAAACGGGAACGGCTGGAAGTGCGGACAAAAAAACGTATTTTGAAAACTCTCTTTTGGCGGTAAGAGATGCTCAAGATACAGGTATTAACGTGATTGGATATATGCCCTGGACTCTTTATGGAAATTTTGAGTGGGCCCATGGATTTTCAAGAGAGCACGATTTTGGAGTCATTGAAAGAAATCCCTCAACAGGAGAGCGTACGCAAAGAGATGCGTACCAAGTCATTTCTGATGTCTTTCATAGAACTGCAAATCAAAGAGCTCAATTCGTAGCATGATCCTTTTTTTAGAAATGAGTAAATTTTTGAGTTTTTTTCTAAGAGAAGTGGAAGCGTCTTTTAGACTTGATATTGGATTATATATCCAAACCGACTCAAGACTTGGGTTTTGACCTCATTGGCTTCTCTTTAGAGTTTTATCTTCGCTCGCGCCTTGCCTCCCGGCAACGGTCGCTTGCTCCTGCTAAAATTCTAAAGGAGCCTCCTTGTCAAATTCCCATCTAGCATCCGGATTTTTTTTAAAAAAGCCCCTCATATTTGAGGGGCTTTTTTCATTTCAACAAGGGTTGCAGCAACCCAACTTGGGGATGGTGAGCCATCAAACAGGCTTGCTACATTCACTAACTTAATGTCTTTAATTTGAGCCTGTAGAGGTCCAAGCAGGTATCTGAGTACTGAACACGAATTTGCACTGTCACTGAGACTATTTTTGCAATAGTTATAGTATTCCCTGTAATTTCCACTTTTTAAAACTTCAAATCCCGTTAGAATCATTTTTTTGGCAAAAGCAAGGGAGTCAGCGTTGATGGGTTTTTCTTTTTGACAGTCATAGGCTTTTCCATAATGACAAAGGTCAGCAGTAGCAACGACTACAGCGTTTTTTGTGATATCTTGTAGATGGTCAATTCCAGGCAATAACTGAGGAGTTCGATTGACTAGAAATGGGTATTTAAATACCAGCTCAGGAATGGCATGCGAGCGTCTAGTGCGTTCTAGATCCCAAAGTAGCTTAAAAAAATGTAGGGAAAATTCTTTTCTTAGAATATCACCATCTTTATTAGGAAAAAAAATACCTCTCTTAGGATTATGCGAAACATCTTCTCCCAATTCTTCTTGTTTCTTTGCAGCTAATAATTCATCTGTGAGGGCATGGAGAACTCCGAGTGCTACTACAGTTTTTGCACCGCTATTCAAGCAGCCATGAACAACGCTTGCAATTTGATAGCCACACTCTTTCATGAAGGTGTGAGGGAAGATAGCGCTTCCTCCTTGTTGCAGGGTTTTAGATAAATCCCATTGTTTGCCCTTATCAAGGATTTTTAGTAAGCCTTCCTTTCCGAGTAAATCAATCTCTTGGTAGTATTCTGCGATTGCATTTGCTTTTAAAGGGAGCATTTTTTCTCATATGGTGTCTAAAATCAATAATATCGAAAAAGTATAGCTCTCGAAACGATTATAATCAAAAGCTTGAAGTGTGCTCAGTAGTTGAAATCTTAACCCACTCACTATGAGAGGGTTGTTTGTTAATCGATTTTTATCTGCATAATAAATGAAACACAAAATGCAGATAAATTGCAGTTATTATGCCGATAAAATTTAAGCCAAATTACATCATCTCTTCTAAAATCATGAGACATCTTATGCGCATCGAAGCTGCAAAAGAACAAGTGCTCCATTTACCGATGACTCCAATGATACTGAACTCATTAAGAGAAACGGC
>DAOWHK010000110.1 GCA_030641465.1 Parachlamydiales bacterium
CAACTTTAGGATTCGTCCTATCCTCGAGTAGGATAGCTGCGTTATTGAGAAGGCAGTCTAAAGAGTTTTTTTCTATAGATTGTATTAATTTTGCGATGGTTTTGTTATCAGAAAGATTTAGAGTTTGGTGCCTATAGTTTTGATGATTAATGGGGCAGGTGTTTGATGTTGAAGTTCCAATGACTATCCACCCTTGCTTTAAAAATTCTTCTGCAGCCGCTTTGCCAATTCCTTTGCTTGTACCTGTAATGAAAATCGTAGGCATTATTTACCTCTTATAGTTACTATGGGGTTAATCAGATCTTCCTAAATTCTTTGCTGAAAGAAACAGTTTAGTTTTATTAATCACACTCGGGCTGTAGCAGATCCAGCTATGTCCTGCATTGCATCTGATATGATGGTGAGGCGTCTTTAAATATGTTTCCTCGGTTGCAACTTTTCCATCGTTTACACCAGATAAAGATGGGTTCCAACCCATCGTCCCAGAAATTATCATTACAGGCATTTCATCTGGAAAATTTCCAATTTGGTCAAAACCATCAAGGGGAGTTGTCATAAGTTGCTTCCCAGAGTTTTCACCGAGTAGCCATCTCATGAATTGATACTTGTGTAAATTGCGAGCATAGGATGAACCTCTATTTGGCGGCGCAACAAGAACGGCTTTTCCAAGTTTTGCTTCCCTAGGACACTCGGGATGATTTAGAGCACCCCTTACAATAAGACCTCCCATAGAATGTGTAACAAAGCTGATAGGTTTATTTGGATATTGATTGGAAATTATTTTTAATTGAGCGATTAGATCACTTGCATGCTCTTCTATGAGCTTTTTTCGGCTTGGATACGACCAATTTACAACATTCCAACCCTCTTTTTTGAGAGAATATTCGATAGCCGACATATTCCTCTTTGATCTCATGAAGCCATGAACTAATACGACAGTTTCTGATTGCGGATTCAGAGAAATCTGATCGATTTCTTGAGTGCAGGGATGAGCTCTTAGCATTGTCTGAAAAAAAATAAGAAGAGGTACGAGTAAAAATTTCATTAGAATGTTTGGATTGATTGACGAAAAGAAAGTAGAGAATGGGGCAAGTAGGACTTGAACCTACGACCAACGGATTATGAGTCCGTTGCTCTAACCAACTGAGCTATTGCCCCTCAAATTCACTAGCTGAGTTTACTGCTTTTACTTTGCTAAATCAAGAGACTTTTTTGAGGAGGTGTCGATACAATTTTTTTTAAAGAATTTTTTAGAGAAATGTTAAGCTTAAACGTCTAGTTATTAGCTATATATAATATTACTTTTCACTCAGGAGAGAATCGTTTATAATGCTCATTAAAAAATGGGTTTTTGGGAATGACAGTTGATACTTCAACTAGAGATACGGATGTGTATTATCAGAGGACGCGGTTTGCGATTTTAGCAAGTAGTCTTTTGAATGAGCCACTTTTTTACGTGTATGGCCTCTTAGCGATGATTCTTCGAAAGGAGCTCGGAGCGAGCATTTTTCAAATTTCCCTTTTTACCATGCTGCGGCCGATGGTTTCTATTCTTTCGTTTTATTGGAGCTCTTCTGTTTCGGGAAGAAAACATCGCCTTCGTACAAATTGCATCGTAGCAGGATTGATATCAAAGATTCCTTTTTTATTTTTTCCATTCATTGATAATCTCTGGTTCTATTTGCTTGCCGGCGTGAACTACATGCTTTTTTATAGAGCTGGAAATCCTGCTTGGATTGAAATTTTAAAATTAAATCTTTCAAAACCCGCGAGGGAAAAGCTTTATTCCCTTGGAACTTCATTCGGATTTGCGTTTGGGGTAATCATTGCCATTTTGTTTGGATGGGGACTTGATCACTATCTATATCTTTGGAAATATCTTTTTTTTGGAGGCGCTCTTATTAGTTTAATAGGAATTTATTTTCAATCACAGGTGCCAATTAATGGAGAAGAAATACAAGAAAATATTTTGGAAGAAAGAAAATCTCTTAGAAATAGGGTGGTTGAACCATGGAAGGAAGGATACCGGCTCATGAAAACTCGTCCAGATTTTGCGAGATTTCAGTGGGCTTTTATGTTAGGTGGCTTTGGTCTGATGCTTTTTCAACCCGCGCTTCCGTTATTTTTTGTAGATGTGTTGCATCTGTCTTATATTGATGTTTCTATTGCAATAGTAATTTGTAAAGGACTTGGAACGAGCCTTTCCTCTCCAATATGGGGACGAATGATGCAGAAAATTCCTGTTTTTAAAATGATGAGTGCGATGCTTTTATTATTTGCTTTGTTTCCAGCACTACTTTTTCTAGCGCCTCTGCAGATGTCTTGGTTTTATCTCGCATATTTTATTTACGGAGTGGCTTATGGAGGTAGCCATCTTCTTTGGAATCTTTCAGGGCCACTATTTTCAGAGGGTGAAGATAGTTCACTTTTTAGTGGAGTAAATATTGCAATGGTTGGGCTTCGAGGC
>DAOWHK010000221.1 GCA_030641465.1 Parachlamydiales bacterium
AGCTCGTTGGGCTCATAACCCAAAGGTCGGAGGTTCGAATCCTTTCCCCGCTATTTTTTTGTGGCGGCATAGCTCAGTTGGTAGAGCACCGGAATCATAATCCGATGGTCCTTGGTTCGAGTCCGAGTGCCGCTACTCTTTTATTTATTTTCGTAGATAAAGAAACTCTCAGATCGAAACTTCGTTAATCGCATTTTATGTTCACTACAAGTCATTTCTGGTGCATGGTCTGGATTTGAACAAAACCGCTCCTTCATGTTATTTCCTTCAAAAGGAACGCCTAATTCATACAACGGATAGGATTGATCTCCAAAGTTGAAAATACAAACGAAAGGACCTCTTTTAAAAGCGATTATTCCACTTGAGTTGTCATCATTTTTTAACCACTCAAAATCCATGGAAGTAAGGTCTATTTCATTAAGAGCGCTTAAAAATTTAGAAAACGGTCTATGCGCCTGCTCATCTTGCCAGTGAAGGTCAGACACTTCTTTTCCATCAATCATTAGGGGCCACTCCCTAGTTGATGCAAAATCATTGCCCATAAAGTTTAATACTCCAGCAGAAGGCGCGAGTTTTTGCAGTCCAAAAAGAAGTCTTAATTGATTGCGCTTTTCCTCACTTGATTCGCCTGGCATACTGGAAAAAAGACTTCCTGGGCCATCATCAGAGAGTCTTAGATCATCGTGGGAAAAACCTATTGTGGATTTGCTACCCGTATCTACAAGTTGTTGAAATGCATGAACAATCTGATCGTATTGATGATGTCTTTCTGATGGGGCGGTTCTCATTAAGTGGCGGAAAGCATTCGGAGCATGAAAATTCCAGCGGTAGTCAAATCCCCATCCATCATTTTCTATGGAATTTGTGATAGTATCAACACCAGAAGTGTCTTCTGCAATCGTAAATGCTCCAGGAATTGTATGGACAAGAGTATTGAGCTCTTTGCAAAATGCGACGCCGGCATCGCAAGACCCACCTTTTGCAAAACCTTCAACATTATCAATGCGGAGTCCGTCAATGTGAAAATTCTCTAGCCAGTATCGAGCCGAAGATAGAAAGTAATTTCGCACCTCAGGTTTTTCAAAGTTGATGGCATGTGAGCCCCATCTTTCTTCCTCGAGTTCATATAGCCTTGTGCCGTCAAAGTTTACTATATTCGTTTTTGAAGCTTTGTCAACATGGCCTATTACCACATCAATGATAATCCCAATGCTTTCTTTGTGTGCTAAATCAATCAAATACTTCAACTCTTTTCTGGAGCCAAATTTATGATCGGAGGAAAAAAAACAAGAAGGTCTGTATCCGGCCCAAGGATCAGATCCAATGTGACCGAAAACATCCATTAGTTCGATATGTGTATTATGCATTTCTTTTGCATGACCTACTAATTCGTGTGCAAGCTCTCTATAGTTTTGTAAAACTCCGTCAGGCTTTCTCTTCCAGCTTGAAGGTTGCATTTCATAGACATTTGTTGGGGGGTGGTTATGTCTATTAGCCATCCACTTTTGATCGCTCCACTTGAACTGGTTGCGTTTAACAGCGACTGCAATTAACCCCCTGTCAGAAAGTATTGATTGAATTGCAAAAGGGTCGTTTTTTAATAAAGTTTCGTCATTTTTTGTGACAATTAAATAAGCGTAGGGAGTTCCTTCCTCAATGGACATTTTTATAGACCATGAGTGATCTCTCTGACGATTCATTGTTATGACCCGTTCTTCAAATAATTTAGTTACAAGACCCACCGATTTGGCGTTTGGAGCGTATACTCGAAAGGTGCATGATCCACCTTGAAAATGGGCTCCATAATGATGGTGTAATTGTGATAAAGTGTGAGTTGAAGTTGTAGCTGCCATTGCACCCTTTAAGAGTTAAAGTAAAATGATATTATAAAATAAATCTTATTTAATTTCCACTATTTTTTATTAGTTATTTTTTTAACTATATAAAAATAACTTTAATTTAATGAGGTTAGGGAACTAACGACATCTTACTTGATTAAGGAAATATCTAAAGAGAAACCGTAGTTGCTTATTTCCTGTAAACAGACGATCTATGGATTGTATATGGTCTGCGGAAATGCGGTAGGTAGGGTTTTTCCAGGAAAAATTCAATGCATTTCCAATACGCATAATATAAGGATAGTGCTTAATAAGAATTTTTTGAATAGATTTATTAAAATAGCCGTAAGGATAGACAAAAGTATTTATGGCACATCCAAGCTTTGTTTCAAGAAGTTGTTTTGATTTTAGAGCTTCAAAATCAGGATCAATTCGCTCAAGGCGCATATCAAAATGCTGATGGGAGTGTGAAGCCATCAGGATTTGACCTGAATTTTGCATGATTTGCAGCTCTTCCCATGTGCAAAAAGCGGAGCTTTTTTGAGGCTCCGTGAAGCGGAAGGATTGCGCCTCTTTAAGGCGAGTGTTTGGAGACTCGTTTGTATGATCCATAATAAAAGCTGTTGGCACAGCAAGCACAGCTTTGATGCTGAGTTCTAAAAGCATCGGATAAATCACGTGAAAAAAATCAAAGTAGGCGTCGTCAAATGTAAGGCAAATCTGGATTTTCCTTTTTATTAAAGCGTCTCCGGGTAGTGCAATTGGATAGTGCTCTTTGATATATATCAGCTGTTGCTTTAGTGATTTTGGAGATTTTGCACGGTGGTAAAGAAGCGTTAGGAGCATTTTTGTTTTTGCTCTAAGAGTTTTAGGTATTTATAGTAGGTTGTTTGCGCATTATAAATAGAGATGATAAGACCCTCTTTTCCTCCCAAAAAACCTCTTTTAAGAAAATAACATTTGAAAAAGGCAAAAAGGCCCCGAAAAAGAGCTTTACTCATCGAAGAATTTTTGGTTTGATAATTTTGCGTAGCAAAAAGGGAGGAATAGTTTTCCATCTTTCGTAAAAAATCTGAGATAGAGGTGTAGGAGTAGTGATTTATGGGATTTTTGAGTTTAATCTCTTCTAAATTTTTTAGGATAATCCCTTCATGAACATGGTCATTTGTAAAATTTGTCATTTGTTTGTTGTAGAGTCTGACATGACGGTCCGGATACCAGCCGCACCATTTGATGTGCTTTCCATTAAAATAATTGTTAAAAGAGATAGAATAGACTTTATTCGGATCCAGTTCTAAATTTTGAATCTCAAGGGCGAGGGGCTCTGTTAATACCTCGTCGCTATCTAGAGATAAGATCCAGTCATAGGTAGCAAGCTTTGCCATTTGATTGTGAAGGGGACCAAAACCTATGAATGGGGTTTTATGCACTTTAACGTTTTTATAATTTTTAGCAATTTCAAAGGTCGAATCTGTAGATCCAGTATCTAGAATAAGGATTTCTGGAAAAAATTTTACAGATTGCAGTACGAGATCAAGTGTTTTGGCGCTGTTTTTGGTAAGTATTGTGACAGATAACATAGGGTAATAATATTTTTTCTCAAATATACCATCTCTTTATAGATTCTTTCACGCGTTTTTTATACAATCAGATGTTTGTAATAATTCATTTAAAGGCTCACCTATGAAAAAAAGTTATACGTTTGATGATGTGGCACTTGTTCCTCAGTTCAATAATGTGCCCTCTAGAACTGAGCCGAAGTTAGAATCGTGGCTTACAAGAAATCGAAAGATAAGCATTCCGCTTATTTGTGCTAATATGGATACGACAATTAGTGAAGACTTGGCGGCCGTATTACTTGCGCGAGGTTCTACCCCCATTTTCCATCGATTTACCGATAATTTTGAAAGTCAAAAAAAATGGGTGAAAAAACATCAAAATGAAACGTTTATTTCTTGTGGGATTGGGGATGCAAAACTTAAAGAGGCGAGACTTCTTCTTGATGAAGGAGCTCTTGGAGTTTGTATTGATGTGGCGCATGGTCACTCAGATAGAATGTTTCACTTTATTGAAAAGTTAAAAAAAACCCACCCCGATAAAGAAATTATTGCCGGCAATGTTTGTACTGCCATGGCCTATCATGATCTAGTAAATGCGGGGGCTGATGCAGTAAAAGTGGGAGTTGGCCCTGGAGCCGCATGCACAACAAGGATCATTACTGGATTTGGGGTGCCCCAATTTAGTGCAATTTATGAATGCGCTCAAATTGGAAAAAAACTTCGTGTGCCTTTGATTGCTGATGGAGGAATTCGCACAAGTCGCGATGTGGTGCTAGCGCTAGCAGCTGGTGCGAGTTCAGTGATGATTGGTAAACTTTTTGCATTGACAAATGAGAGCGCTGCCAAAAAAAGAGAATCAGAAAAATCTCCTACCGGAAAGGAGGCTAAATTCCGTGGCCAGGCAAGTGAAGATTTTCAAAAAGATTATTTTGGAGGGCTAAAGAGTAAAACTGTAGCGGAAGGGGTCGATTTTTGGGCAAATGTCACTGGAAGTGCAGATCAACTCATCGATCGTTTGCTTGGAGGAATTAGAAGTGGTTTGACTTACGGCGGCGCAAGAAGTATTAAAGAATTGCAGCGAAAAGCAGAATTTGTAAACGTCACACCAT
>DAOWHK010000041.1 GCA_030641465.1 Parachlamydiales bacterium
GTATAAGTAGGGAGCTCCGCCGTGACTATTTTGCTGAACCAAATTGGGGATACGTTAACAGACTTATGTTTCCATCTGTTTTAGCGAGAGCTTTGAAGGAACAAAAGCTAGAGGAGACGTTTTTAGCTCTTCCTCAAGAGTCGCAAAATCAAGTTTGCTATGGGATTTATTTACGTTCTTCTGCGCAGCGAAAAAATGATGTTCCAAATTTTGGATATAACCATAGACTTGACAATCTTAGGGTATTTGAAGAAGAACTCAGTAAAGTTCAGGGTGATTAATCCAGGAAGTAAAATATATTATTCCTGTTTCGAGAGAGACTTTGGGGCTAAAGCCAAGTTTGGCTGTAGCCTTTTTGATGTCGGCAGAGGTTTCCATCATCTCTCCTTTCTGCATTGGAAGGGAAATTCTTTTGGCTTTTTTCTGAAGTCCTTTTTCAAGAAGGGTGATGAGCGTTTCAAGCTCTTCCGTTTTGCTGTTTCCTAGGTTAAAAATTTCTAAAGGGGATTCAAGATCAATTGCTGCGGCCGTTCCTTCTACGATATCGTCGATATAGGTAAAATCGCGTCGCATTTTCCCATGATTAAATACATTTATTGGCTCGCCTTTTTGGATGGCTTTTGCAAATAGAAAATAGGCCATGTCAGGGCGTCCCCATGGTCCGTATACGGTAAAGTAGCGAAGGCCGGTGACAGAAATGCCGTAGAGGTGGTGGTAGGCATGTGCCATTAGCTCGTTTGCTTTTTTTGTTGCAGCATAGAGATTTGTTGGCGCATCTGTTGGATCATTTTCTGAGAAAGGGATTTTTTTGTTCAGTCCATAGACAGAAGAGGAAGAAGCGTAGGTAAGTTTTATTTGGGGGTGGCTTTTGCAAATTTCTAGGATGGAGAGAAATCCCTTTAGGTTGTTTTCTTCATAACTTTCAGGATGGGTGAGTGAATATCTGACTCCTGCTTGTGCGGCAAGATGCACGATATGGGTTATGTGATTTTTATGAATAAGATCTTTTAGGGCGTTAGTTTCTTGGATGTCGAGAGCATGCACAGAAATGCCGAGTTTTTTAAGCTGATCACTGCGTGCGCGTTTAAGCTCAGGCGAGTAATAGGCATTAAAATTATCGCAGCCGATCACGATATCACCGCGATTATGTAAATATTTTGCGAGGTGAAATCCGATAAAGCCGGCGATGCCGGTAATAAAAATTTTTTTTTCCATCATTTACTAAAAGGTTGAATTCTAGTATCAAGGATACTTGAATTTAGGAAAAAAATGCGATTTTTCTTTCGACTAACAGTCTTTTTATGTCTTTGTTTCATTTGCAAAAGCTGCACAAATCCTCCGCTTCGAGGGCGTGATGTATATGGAGCTGATGAGTTCGTTTTAGACTCTTATAAAATTAGGGAGGGCAAGCTCTCCATTTTAGAGATGGAGGGAAAGCCGATAGAGGAGCTGTCTCCTAATCTTTTAGAGGATTACAAAGATGTTTTAGAGGATGGAGATGTTTTGCGCGTGGCTCTTTTTCACCCGACAAGGAGCGACATTGTAAAGGCTGTGGAAAAAATTGGAGAGTCCGTAGGGTATGGGATCACTCAGGGAAAAATTCATCTTCCAGAACTTGCGCCGGTTGAGGTGCAGGGGCTCACAATAGATGAGGCGCGGGCAAAGATTCAAGAGCAGTACCAGGCAGAAATCCGAGATATGGAGGTTTTTTTAGCTTTTAAAGATAGGCTTGTAAGGAAGGTGGAGCTTGCAGGGCTTGTAAGCACATCTAGCATTCCTGTAAATGGGTCCATGCGCCTTTTTGAGGTTCTTTCTCAAGCAAGACTTCCGGCCGATGCAAATTTATATAAAAGTTATTTGGTAAGAAATAATCACCCACTTCCTGTAGATATGTTTAAACTCCTCGCTGAGGGTGATATGAGCCAAAATGTCGTGATGAGAGGGGGCGATAAGCTTTTTATTGCGCCAGCTCAAGCCTCCTCTGTAATGGTAATGGGTGAGGTAGGATCGCAAGGAATGATTAATTTATCTTCTGGAATGATGCCACTGCGAAATGCTTTAGCGCAAGCCGGCGGCATTGCTCCAACTGGTAACAAGCGCTATATTCAAGTGATTCGGGGAAATATTACGAGGCCCAAAATTTATACGTTAAATTGGGAGCATGTTATTAGGCTTCCGACAACGAGCCTGCTTTTAATGCCAGGCGATATTGTTTATGTAGCAGCTACGCCAATCACTGAGTGGAATCGCTTTGTTACGCAGCTCTTCCCAACGTTTACGATCATCGAGCTTATGACAAAAGGCATGTCGGGAGTTGTGGCAATTCAGCAATGAACAAGTTAAATCCTGATCATTATCTTTTATTTTCTGATCTAAAACGTATTTTTCGAAGGCATAAAAAACGGATATTTCTAAGTGCTCTTATTTTTGCTCTTTTTACGTTTTTTTGGTTTATCAGAATGCTTCCAACTTATGAAATTAAAGCGACATATAAAGATGGTGGGGTGTCTCAAGGGAATGTTCCAGGAGGAATAGCTGGGCAACTTTTTCGCGGGTTTGGAATGGGGGGAAAGGAAGGATCCACTCAAGGGCTTATGAAATCGCGATCTCTACTTAAAGAAGTTGTTGAAACGCTTGGCCTTCAAGCGATAGTTGCAAATAAAAATGACAGAGACTCACTCAAAGCGCGCGTTTTTGATAATATCTCTATTTGGCTAAGTTTAGGCATTCAAGATACGGATCCTTTTGTTTTTGAAAAGGTGCAATACAGAGGAGACAAGCCACTTGATTGCCGTTTGAAATTTGTGTCTAAAGAGAGGTTTGTAATCAATGATAAATATTCAGGAAGTGTTGGAGAGAGAGTTTCTTTTCATGGAGCTTTTCTAACAATTGTTTCTTCTCCGAAGTCTTTGCAAATAAACAAGGTCTATCTTCTCACGCTTTATCCTGTTCGGCCGTTTGTTGATCATTTGTCTTCTGCGATAAAAATTGACTCTTTAAAAGAAGACCCCTCTCTTTTAGAGCTTAGTTATTTTCATAGAAATCAAGAAAGTGGCTGCCGCGTGTTAAATGCGCTCATGCAAAGTTATGATATGTATCTTAAACGGGAAAATGAGCGGGTTGCAAAAGAGCAGTTACAGTTTTTAGGAAATCGGAAGCAGGCGATCTTAGAAGAGGCAACTCTTGCTTTTTCCTCGTATGTAGACTATTTGAAAGAAAATATTGAAAGTGATGGATTCATTGATTTTGAGCAAAATGAATGCTCTTTAAGAAAGTCAAAATTAAAAATTGGAGAAGCTCTTTTTAATATCGATTTTGAGCTCGGCAAGTTTGGAGGAGAAAATATCGATGTTGCAATTCATAACTCTCCTTTTGCAGAAGAATTTGGGTTAGTTAAACAGGAATTTTTGCGTTTAAAAAAAGAGCAAAGCAGTATTGATGCAGCGCTTTTAGTGGAAAAAACTCCTTGGGTGCAAAAGGCGCCATCTACAATAGCCTGTAGGATGCAATCCTCTTCTCAAAATCTTGCTACAAAGGTTAAAGAACAAAAAGAGCAGATACTTTTGCAGATACAAAATATCGAGTCCCAAGATCGAGCTCCCTATTTAGCTTACCAGTTAAAAATGCTTAGTATCGGCGAAAAGATTGCAAAAGAACACGTTATTCATCAAAGAATAATCCCCGAAGAATTTCAAGGAATTGATCTAGCTACTGCAAGAAAACTCTTTTATGAATATTGCCAGACTCTAGAGCAATTAGAAGTGAAAATAGATGAGCTGAGTTATTTGCAGAGTAGCATGCATCAAAAAGGGTTTGAGCTCAGCGCTTTTAGTACAGCTCTTTTTGATCCGATGAGTGTAGAAATCATCAAAGAGGCGAGTGACCTTACCTACCAAATCAGAGATTTTGCGAATATGAGTGAGAAAGAAAGATTTCGACTTCAAGAGGCACTAGGTCGTAAAAAACAAGATCTTAGCTCCCATCTTACCCACTGCCTGGCCTTAAAAAAGCGTCATGCAGAGCTCACTTTGAAAAAAAAGAACACGTCAAGAATTGTGATAAGTCAGCTTCTAGGTCAAGAAATCGCAGTATTAAATAGTCAAATGGAAGAGTGTTTTGAAAAACATAAAGCCCATCTTTTGAAAGAAAAATCCTACTATGAAAAAGAGCAGGAAAGGGTTTTTGCGCAGTTAGAAGAGATGCCTGATAAATGGCTTTTTGAAAAAGAATTTGAGACAAATGCCGAACTTAATCGGAATATGATAAGGGGCATCGCGGAACTTACAGAGTCCAAAAATATTGACTACAACCTGTCACAGTTAACATCTGGACCGGTAGATATTGCTTACTCCTCTCTAGCCCCGTCTCAAAAGAAAACGCCCCTTTTTGCGTGTATTATGGGCTGTTTTGGTCTCTTTGCTACTTTTGGATATTTCCTTGCAAAAGAGCTCTCTTTAGGCATTCCAGTCTCCCCCGAGAGTTTGCTTTTTCGAGGTAGATCCGTGATTTTGGATTTCCATTCATTAAACGAAAAAGCAAGACTTGATGATTTAACTAATCACAACCTAGAAGGGCTTAGAAAAATCACCTCAAAGCTTCTTAAAAGAAGTAAAATTGCTGTGGGACTGCTGCATGGAGAGGGGGTAAATTATGCAATGCCACTTGCCGAACTTTTATCTATGCATGGAAAAAAAACGCTTGTGATCTCGATGCATTTTGATGCAATTTTTTCCAAATCAAAAACTCCAGGGCTCTTAGATCACTTAGATGCAAAGGATGAATTTCCGATTCAAAAAGGGGAGATTTGTGATCAAGTATTTCTTGGAAAAGCCATGCGCTACGGCGTGGAGCTTCTCCAGCAGAAGAATTTTCGCGAATTTATTCAGCAAAGGAAAGAGGTTTATGATTATGTGCTTTTTAGCTCAAATGCTAAGCTTACAAGTTTAGAAGCAAAGACTTATCTTGATTTTGTAGAAGTTCTATCATTGACGGTTAGCGGAGAAAGCCTTGAGGATCTTGCAGACTATTTTTCTTGGGATGATGCAAGAGATGGAGCAGCACTTCACCTACTTTGCCTTGGCTAAAATCTCTCTCCATTTATTGATGATTTCCGCAGCAATAGGTGCTGCTTCTTTTCCATAATCCCCATATTTCAAATAGACGACAACCACAAGTTCGGGGCTTTCATAAACACTCTCCTCCTTGTCATTAAAAGAGATCCCTCCAAACCAAATATCTTTGCATAGAATTGATTTTGCGTCTTGATCAAGAAAAGGGCGGTAGTAGCGCTCTGCTGTCGACGTTTTTCCAACCAGTTGGTTTTTTAAAGAGTTATAGGCTTTCATTTTTTTTGGCCTTTCAAAAAGAGCGCGAATAGCAGTCGGTCTTGCTCCTCCATGTACACCCCAGACAACTCGATTTAAACTGCTTAGAAGGTAATGTCTAACTTCATTTGGCATAGAAATGGACCTGATGACTTTTGGGTCAGTCTTGATACTTTGAGAGGTTTTGCCAAGTGATTCTGTTTCTTTAAATAGCGGAAAATGGATTCCAATACTCTGGTAGTACGTAGCATAGGGCGAAGCTGTTTTTGTAATGAGGGAAGCTTTGTCTGTTTGTAGATCGTTTATTTGATGAATGATTTGGGGTTTTAATACATGCCCCTTATTTGCAAGAGTTGCAAGCATTACAGCTGTTTGAAGAGGTGTGACTACAAGGGAGTGTTGCCCAATTGCAAACGAATAAAGGCCTGTGCGATTTTCTCGGAGGTCATAGGGAATATGACCTGGATATTCATAAGGCAAATCAATTCCCGTTTTTACCCCAAATCCAAAGCTGCGCGTTGCCTCTTTTAAATCTTGAGAAGAGCGAATAACATCTCCTGCAAGTAAAGAAAAATATATGTTACTTGAGCGCTCCATTGCTGTTTGAAAATCCACTTTCCCTAAATTTGCATGAGTTCTAGGGAGCGTTCCTCCTTTATATCTTCGATAAATGGGCCTTCGATCCATTGTATATCCAAGAATTGTGCTACTCGAAACTGCGGAATAAGAAGCTGTTTCATCATAGATAGTTAGTGGGTTTAGATCGGGAATATAGGGATTGTCCTTGCACACCTCATAGGTCTCGCGAAGAGCCTCATATCCTGTTA
>DAOWHK010000121.1 GCA_030641465.1 Parachlamydiales bacterium
CTCGGCCTTATGTTGCAAAATAGCAACTCTTGTTTCTAAATCTGGCATGCCGACGTGAGCTACAAGCCCCCATTCCATTCGCGCAATCATTCGCTCCGATAATTTCAGATCTCCTGGAGGTTTGTCACTTGTGACTACAATTTGTTTGTTTTGATTGATCAAGCTCTCAAATGTGTTGCAAAACTCTTCTTCAAAATTAAATCGATTTTGTAAAAATTGAATATCATCTACTAAAAGAATATCAAGTGTTCGATAAAAACGTTTCATCTTATCAATCGATTTATTTCTCAAATGAGAAACAAGATCATTAATAAACCCCTCTGTGGTAATGCAATGAACTCGCATTTTGCGGTGATGTTGTTTTACATAGTGCCCAATTGCATGCAGAAGATGGGTTTTTCCAAGGCCAACTCCTCCATGAATAAAAAGGGGGTTATACGACTTCCCAGGTTTGACAGCGACGCCAAGAGCTGCTGATTTAATAAATTGATTCGAAGGGCCTTCAATAAAGTTTTCAAAAACATAAAGGTCATTGAGTTTGAAATGAGGTCTGTCATCTTTTGGCTTAGGAGGATCGATTTTTACAGCTTTTGGTTTTTCTTGTTTAGACGTTGCTATCATAAACGTAATTAAAGGCTTGCCTTTTGCATCGACTGGAAGAAATGCTGCTAGGTCTTCTTTATAATTATCGCGTAGGTATTCTTCGATAAATATATTGGGGACTTCTAAAACAACTTGATCACTTTCTTGAGAAATAAGCTTAATTGGCGCAAACCAATTCGCAAATTCCACCTTCGTGCAGCGCTGCTCAATAAATTCCAAAAACTGCGCCCAGGACTCTTTAGGTGTGCATGTAATCATTCCATCTCCTTGCCGAGTTATGAACATGTTTTCCACACTCAAAACCCCTCTGTTTTTTTCGTCGGTACTCTAGCATTCCAGGGTAATGCCAGCAAGCAATAAAATATAAATCTTCCTAATGACCTCTACGCACCCTTTGCATTGGGTAGATGCACAAGCCCCATACCAATAATACTAGATGGAAAAAATCCACTTAATAACTGACTTGCCTTTGTAAAGGGTTCTTTAGAGTGAATAACATCCGCAATAAGAATCACCCGCTTATCAACAAGTTTTTTACCATGTTTAGTAAAACTAGAATTTAATTTCAAATACATCCTGAGCTGATGTTTGGAAAAATAATGCGGACACTTAAAAGCTTTTAACATGTCAATATTTTGGATACGGCTCATTTCTTTTGCAATGAGTGTATTCACACTCTCCTTTTTTCCAAGTTTATTAATCCAGGGCTCAGGCATTGGTATAATCAGGTCAGGAGGGGTTTTTTCCACAGTAAAATATTGCAGTATTAAAAACGCTGCGAGTGTTTTTGCAAGCATTTTTCGAGGTGTATGATGCATCTCATTTCTCATTGCAAGAGCTGGCCCAAAGGAGTCAAATGCACAAATAATTTTTGGGAAAGATTTGGTTTTATGGCAAGCGCTACATAACGTGGACTCATAATTATTTAGGGGTTTAAAACAAAGAGAGCAGCACTCTTTTTTTTGTAATAGTTCAAGATCAAAAGCACAATGTTTACAAAGCATTTTGGTAATAGAGCAATCACTAGATTTACAGTGAAGACAAGAGGGCGGATAAATAAGGGAAAGCAGCTCTTTTAACATTACTGTTTCAAACTAAATTTCGGCTGACTTAGATTCCCTTGAATAGACAGCGTAAAAGGCTCTGTAAACTTCAAAAGTACGTGCTGCTTCATTTTAATATTAATATGGACACTTCCATCAAAATCAATAAAAGAGATGTAACTTGGTGAAAGGTAAAAATGGGAGCGCTTCCCCTCACTATAACTATCTCGGAGCTCTGTTAAATGAATTTTTCCATCGTGAATTTTATATTCGAGTCTTCCGTGGATCGGAATCATAATTCCTGGATCAAGGCCAAGTCTTGCAATGATCTCTATTGGTAGATCAAAAATATTGTAGTTTCTTTTAAAAGTATTGTGAAAGGAAAGTTCTCCTTTGCCCTTAAAACTACTAGCATCGCCGACAATCCCTCGGATATTTTTAAAGTAAAGCTCCTCTATTACAAGAGGCCTTATTCTTCCTCGATATGTCCCAATTTTCTTTAATAAACTCGGCCGAAAATCTTGCAGATGTATCTCTGGAATATATACATTCCATTTATCTATATCAAATTGTTCGAATTTAACTTCATTTATTGTACTCATTCCGGCTTCATCACTGATTTTAAAATCACTTAATGCTACTTGAAATGAATTGATGTAAATATTGCTTTGCAGTGTCTTCATTGCAGAACCCATTAACTCAAAATCACGCCCTTTTAAAAAGCCTTTGAAATAAGAATTGCAAATCTCCTCTTTTGATAAAATGAGATCGCCACTCACAACATATCCAGAGCCTATGTCACATTGTTTGATCATTTGAGATGCATCAGATGATAGTAGGGGGGCTAAATTTGGAGCGTTGATTTTCAACTTCCCAGATAATACCATTTCACGTGCATGAGCTTTTTGAGGATGGTGATGAAAAGAGAAATCAAGACCGCACACCTCCCCTTCTATACTTTGGATATACATCCCTTCTTGCTTTGTAAAAACTGTTTTTATAGCCAAGCATTCCTCTTTTTCAGCTGCATTTTCTTCACGGATCTCAACTTCTGAGGAAAAAGTCTGATCAAATGTAAATTTTGCAGATACATCAAATGGTATCTCACGAAAATTCATTTTGCAGTTTGTTCCTAAATAATCGTTTAAATAATGAAATTGAAATTGCTCCATAAAAAAACTACGCCCTCCAAGCCAATAGTATCCGTCTTTTATGGTGCCGGTGATGGAAAAATCAGGCGCTGTTGTAAATGCAAATACCGCCTCAATCTGGTTATCCCAAACGATTGCTTGATTTTCTATCAAGAGCTTCCCATCTCTTGATTCAAGCCCTGGGATCATTGAAGCTCCAGCAAGATACATCACCATTTCAGGCGGCACTTGCACTTTCACGCCAAGGCCGTTCCAAGAGTTTTTCGCAAACGAGTAGTTAATATCTAAGGCGCTGCAATTCGCCCAAAGTTGATCACAAGACTTTTGACTTACTTGAAGTTGCATATTTTTCACTCGCAGGCATTCTTGGAGACTGTACTCTAAGGAAAAAGGATGAGTTGTTTCTGCAAAAAGTTCTCCTTTTCCAAGATTTTGCGTACTAAAATTAAGATCTGATTCAAGCTTCCAATTCTTAATCCCTTTTGCGCAATCGATTCTTAAGCGCCCATCAAGCAAGGCTGTTCCTTGCATATAGGAATAATCTCCTTCTTTTATTTGGTGAAAAATTGGCTGCATCTCTTCTAAATCAACGGTAATTTTTTCCAGCTGAAGAGTAAATTTCTCTGTTTCCTTATTATATACTCCTGAAACTCCCTTTAAAAAAGAGTGTTTATGGTCGATATTTATCTGGCTAAGATTCCAAATGCCTTGTAGCTTTTCAATGGAGGCTGTGGCATGCAAAGTATTCACCTGAAAATTTTGTAATTCCCACGTATTTCCATGACGCATTGCATGGAGATGCAGCGGCGCCATGGACGCCTCACCTATTTGAAGATTGCTACTTGTTGCTTCAAGCGTCACCTCTTTTCCTTGATCCTCATAGAGAAAACTAAGCATGATTTCCCCATCAACCCTTTCCGAGCGCAAGTCTTCCACAAGAGAAGATTTAAGAGGAAGCGTTCCACATTGATTGAAGAAAGAAATATAATTCACTAGATCATAGGAAGAAATTGTCGTTTCCAGTGCTACATTTTCTAAATTCCAATTTCGATCAAACTGGCACTTATTAATAGCAAATTTCGATCCATAAAAATTCAACTGATCCTGATTAAATACAATATCAATTCCGCCATCATGAACTTCCTTTGTAATAGATCCAATGCATCGCAATACATCATATGTTGGTGTTTCAATTCTCAAATCAAAATCCCAGGGACGACTGGAAGAAATTTTTATATAGCTCGAATTAATTCGATAATCTTGAGGTTGACTTGCTCCATTTAAAAGAAGCGTTCCAAGCATCTCACTAATTTCTAAATCGCGGCAAACAGAGTCCCAAGACATGGCACATGTCAAATCATCAAGGCGTATATGAGGTGTAAGCTCATATTGCCCCTCTTCTAATAAAAGTTGTATTTGCCAGTTTGGAATCTGAGATCCTTCCAAATTTGTTTTCAATCTAAGTCCCTTTGGGCCGGAAATAATTTTTCCTTTTAAAGGGAAATGAAAATTGGAAAAGGAGTCAAACTGCCTAAAAAATGTTTGCACATTTTCTGAAGATCCTCGAATAGCGCTTGCTTGAAGATCTAAATTTACTTCCTTTGGACTGACATAATCAACTATTAGCTCTCCTTCAAAATACACACCTTTGGAAAAAGCCATGATATTATCCACATGAATTTTCTCTCCATCGATTATTACCATTGCATCTAACGCTTCGAAATCAAGTCCTATCAAGTTTTCATGACACTTTGCCTGTATTAGAGGAATACGCGCTGTCCAATGATTATTTTTTATATCATAGCGAAAGGTTTTGTATTCTTTTTTAGAAAAAAGCTCTCCATCATCTAGCATTGCATCAAAATAGGCTGATTTAAATAGAGCATTATGAGGATGTACTATGAATTCTAACTGTTTATCATCAAATCGTCCGTCTACATCCATCTCCCCTTGTATTTCCCATTCTTTATTCAGGAGCCTAAGAAGAAGATTGCAAGAAGAGGAAGAAAGTTCTTTGGTTTGAAAATATCCCGTCCTACATGCGGCTTTAAATCCATCTATAGAAAAACGTTCTTCTAAAAAAATTTTCTCTTCCATACGGAGACCAAAAGTCAGCAAATCCTTTTGCTCCTCCTCCGGATTAATCTCTAATTTTCCATCAAAAAGCCACCTTGGCCCGACGTGAGATAATATTGCCGAAAGATTGAGGTCTTGTTTTTCTAGTAAATTTAAACATGGAGTGGTGCTTTTTCCCATTTGGGCGAAAAGATCTTCTGTGCTTGTATCTACATGCATTTTAAGATCAATATTGGAGAAAAAACCGTCAAAATCGAGCCGGCCATACATCTTTCCAAAATATCCTTCTAGAAAAGACTCTTCAATATATTTATCATGAATGGATAAATTCAAATTCAAATCGGAAAACTGGCTGTTTGGACCTAAATCAAAAGCTGCATTTTGAATCGTAACATCAAAAATCGATTGTTCAAAAGGGCTTGGTACATCGAGTTGAAGATAAATATTCCCATGGAGTTTGTCTAAAGTTCCAGCTATTTGATCATCAGAAAATTCCCATTTCACATGCTTTGCTTTAATATTTTCTATCTCTATTTTTTGCAATTTCCCAAATTCACGATAGGCATGGACACTACCGCTAATCACTCCTTCTGAAACGGAGATACTTTGTGCTGGTTCATAATGAAGAGCTATAATGTCTTGAATAAGTGTCATTTGGTCTACACTTGCATTGGCAATATCTGCCTTGAAAACATATTTTTGAGGCTCAGGAGAAAGAATGGAAAAATAAGTGCTCATTTCAGGCATTTCTTTTTTGATCATATGCCAGTCGCACTCAATTTGCCAAGAAAGAGGGCTTAATATTGTTCCCTTTCCGTAAAAATCAAATGGATACCTCGTTTCTCCCTTTACCCAATAACCTTGAAGATCAATCACAGGATAGCAGTTATGGTCAAACCGCAAATTTCCTTCAATTTCTGATAGCCTCCAATCTTTTGAAATAATTTCCCCTCCATAAAGATTGCCATCGCCCAAAAAATTCGGCCAAATTTTGTTAAATACTACAAACTCTCTTGGCGAAGAAAAATGCTCTTTTAAAAAGAATTTCTTGGCTAGGTAGGAAAGCCCTAACTTTTGATCTATGCAAAAAAGAGTGTCTACCTCTAAATCGTAATAGAGCTGTTTTATCTCCTCTGTTTTTGTCAAGCAAAGCTCAATATTCCCCTTAAGAGTGCCCTCCGTAAATACCCACCTATTTTCTTCCTCAGATTTCCAAAAAGAGTAAATAGATGACACCCAGGGAAGTGACATTTTTTCCAGTCCAATTTTTGCAAAAACTTCTTCCTCTTGCATAGAAAGCTCAATAAGCACTTCTTTTTCATCAAGAGGACCTTTTGAAAAGCAAATCTCTGCTGTTTGCTCGTCAGTAACATGGCAGGAAAAGTAGATAGCAGGACTTACCCCCTCTCTAACTTGTTGAAACGAGCCTTTATCGATTGTCAAAGGGTGTTTTAAAAAACGCTTGGTAAAGGAGAGCTGCGCCTCTGAGGAAGCATCAGGCATGTCCATTAAAGAAGTCATCTCAATCTGCGGCTCTTTAAGGGTAAGCGCATGTTCCATAGAGAAGGGAAAGACCTGGATATCATAGGAAAAAATCAATTGGTCTATTTGCGCATGCATTCCTGTTTTTTTAATCGATGCATTCGAAAATGCTATTTTTC
>DAOWHK010000131.1 GCA_030641465.1 Parachlamydiales bacterium
GATCATCAACATCTGTTTTTGTGACAATTCTTTTTTTTAACGTCCAAATATCTCCATCTTCGTCCATATTCTTCAAAAGATCCTCGATCATCTGCTCAGAAATCAAGGGCTCATCCCCTTGCCAATTCACCCAAATATCTGCATCGAGAATTCCTTTTTGCATCACTTCAATCAATCGATCTGTACCACTTTGACAATCTTTTGAAGTGAGCACATACTTCCCCTGAAATGACTCAATGAGATCGCCAATTTTTTGATCATCAACGGCGAAAAGCACAGAAGAAAAGGCTTTGCAAGAAATAGCAGATTCCCACACCCACTGAAGAAGAGGCTTATCCATTAGATTTGCAAGCATCTTTTCCGGAAATCTTTGAGATTTCAGCCTAGCTGGTATGACACAAACGATTTTCTTCATTTTCCTTATACCATATGATGGTTTTTTGCAGCCCCTCTGTAAAATCGTATTCTGGAAAGAACTCTAAATCTCTCTCTATTTTTGACGTATCGAGTGCGTAGCGATAGTCGTGTCCTAATCGATCAGAAACAGAAGTAATGAGTGCGCGATACTCTTCCACATCTTGATGCACAATCGCTGCAAATTCGAGTGTAAGGTGATTGAGAAGGTCCATATTTTTCCACTCATTATTCCCCCCGATGCCATAAGTCTCCCCAATAGCTCCATTCTTAAGAATCATCCAAAGAGCTCTCACGTGATCTTCCACGTAAATCCAGTCCCGAATATTGTCCCCTGTACCATATATTGGCAAAGGCTCCTTCCGAATGCAGCCGCGAATCATACGGGGAATAAACTTCTCTTCAGATTGAAATGGCCCATAGTTATTGCTCGAGTGAGACATTGTCATCTTAATGCCATAGGTTTTATGATACGCCCGAACTAAATGATCTGAGGCAGCTTTAGATGCTGCATAAGGAGAGTTTGGAAGATACGGAGAGCTCTCATTAAATTTACCCTCAGCAATGGATCCATAAACTTCATCAGTCGATACGTGATGAAAATGAATCTCTGGATTCATGCGCACGAATTCAAGCAGTTGATACGTTCCGATAACATTTGTATCTAGAAAAACTTTTGGTGCTTCTATGCTGCGATCTACGTGACTCTCTGCTGCAAAATGCACAATCAAATCAAAGTTGTATTTTTCATTAAGATCATTGATTTTTGCCGCATCTCGAATATCTCCTTTTTCAAAATGATACCTGGGATCTTCAGCAATTTCTTGAAGGTTACCAAGATTTGCAGCGTATGTTAACGCATCCAAATTCACAACTCTTCCCTGAAACTCTTCTAACCCAAGCACATAATGAATAAAGTTTGCGCCAATAAATCCCGCGCCACCTGTCACTAAAATACATGCATTACTACACACCACATGGAACCTCTTCTTCTAAATATTCTTTTAAGGACTCTTGCCAGTCACGGGGCGCAATTTGCAGAGTTTTTTCCAGTTTTTGCGTACTAAGCACAGAAAAAGGAGGGCGCCTTGCAACTGTTGGATAGCACTCTGTTAACACTGGTTTAATTGTTTGGCATTTCACGGGCATTCCCATAAGCTTAAGATGGGAATAAATCTCTTTTGCAAATGCATACCACGTGGTATTCCCTTGATTTGCAAAGTGAAATACACCCTCTTGAGAAAGAAGAAGGAAAGTAAATTTCACAAGATCTTTACTGTAAGTTGGCCGACCCGTCTGATCTGCAACGATCTCTAACTCTTCTTTTGTTTGCATCAAACGCATAATTGTTTGCACAAAATGCTTCCCGCCAGATCCAAAAAGCCATGACGTACGAATAATACAGTAGGGCACCTGCATTTCCTTTAAAATGAGCTCACCTTCAAATTTTGTTTTTCCATAAACAGAAAGTGGATCACATAAATCCTCTTCATGATATGGTGAGGATCCTAACCCATTGAAAACATAGTCCGTAGAATAATGTACAAGTTTGGCTCCAAGCTCATTTGCAATCGTCCCCAAGTTTTTAACGCCATTTACATTTATTAGCCTTGCCTTTTCTGGCTCACTTTCTGCTAAATCAACAGCTGTGTAGGCCGCGCAATTAATAATGTGAGTGCACGGTGCACCACTTGCAAATTGCTTTAAACTGTCAAGATTTGTGATATCGGCCTCATGCTTTGAGGAAGCAATAAACGGAATGTTTTTTTCTTCACAAAGCGTGCAAAAAGCCTGACCGAGCATTCCTTGCTTTCCTATAATCCACAATTTCATTGTATGTTAAGCTCACTAAGTAAAGGTGCGTTTTCATCTCTTTTTGAAAGAATTGGCTTTTCAATCGGCCACTTAATGCCAATTGCTGGATCATTATACCTAAAACCTTTCTCGCACGTTGGATTATATTCATGACTCACTTTATAAACCACATGAGCATCACTCATCGCGAAAAATCCATGTGCAAAACCTGCCGGAACAAAAAGCTGATGCTGCCTAAGGCCATCTAAATAAACCCCTTCCCACTTTCCAAATGTTTTTTGATCCTTCCGAAGATCAACTACAACATCAAAAATCTTTCCACTAATGACCCGGACAAGCTTGGCTTGATGAATATCAAAGTGCATACCTCGAATAACGCCCATTTTGGAAAAAGAATGATTGTCTTGAACAAACAAGTCAGGTATTCCCATCTGCTTGTAAAGAGATTCGCGATACGACTCTAAAAAAAAACCTCTATCATCTGGGTGGACACTCGGGATAATAAGCTTAAGCCCAGGCAAAGACAATTCTTTAATATTCAATAAGTTACCTAAATCCTACAAGCGTTACATGTCTTTTTTTCTCATGACTTCTTCTATAGGAAAAAAAATCCTTAGCATGAGTATATGTGCAAACCTTAGCAATTTCAATGTTTTTTAACCCCACCCCTTCCTTTTCCAGCTGCATTTGGCTAATTGCCCAAAAATCAAAATAGTTAGGCTTCACCTGAAAATCATGGAATTCTGCAGGGAATTTTTCAAGGTAATGCACAAATTCAAACCTATCTGGGCCAATACTTGGGGAGATGCAAACAAGAATATTTTCTACCTTTGCACCCATTTTTACAAAATTTTTTATTGTTTTTGCGTAGATATTTAAAACGCTTCCTCGCCAGCCCGCATGAATATTAGCTATTATCCCCGTTATCGGATCATAAAAAATCGCCGCCTGACAATCTGCATGAATCGCAGTAAGAGCGAGCGCCTTTTTTTGAGTAAGAAGTCCATCGCAACTTTCTACAGTTGATGGAGCATCGACCCAAGCTAATGTATCGCCATGGCACTGCTTTGCGTTTGTAATCGATGTAAAGCCGAGTTTAGTTGCCGCAAGATTTCTTGCCCCCTCCTTGGAAAAATCAAGAGAATTTAAAAATACCCCATGAGAGATCTCCGGATAATTTGCTAAAAGCTCAAACTCTAGCCACTGAATTTGTTTATTTGATTTTCGAATCAATTTCTATCCCTTTGATCAATGATTACTAGAATTAAAAAAATAATTTTGCAAATATAAAAATTATGAAAAAAATAGTACCATTCCTTGTATTTTTGTCTTGTTATCTATCCGAAGCATCTGCGCTAAATGTGGAGCAGCAGCACGCTTTTAGCAAGCAGCAGTTTCAGATTCAAAAAACCTATGAAGACAAACAAAGATTTTGCACTATTTCCCAAACTAGACTTGTGGCAGCGCTGCTGCAAACTCCTAAAGAGAATAGCGCAAAAAAATTTCAGCTGCAACTTGCTTTAAAAAAAATCAAAGTTGATAAACAAAAACATCTCATAGATCGCAATGCTAAACTTCTTGATTTGCAAAAAAGAGTTTTTCTTGCTGACAATCTAGACCCTACGATGCAGCCGCAATACATCCAAGCAGCACATGCTCTAGAACTTAGTCAAAAGCTGCAGCGCAAATATAAACAAGATGTCAATCTGTTTGCAGTCGCGAGCAAGCGTACAAAAATGAAGCAAAATGAAGAGACAGAAAATCCCCCATCCCTTGTTGGCCTCAGCTATAGAGCCGGACGAGGAGTTGGTTATAAACGCAGTTATACCTCAGGATTTCTCTTTCTTACCCCAAATTGGGAGCGATCGTTCCAACCCTTTTTAGACGCAAGAGCCCATATTTTTAATAATGGCCGTTTTGCTTCTAATTTAGGCGGTGGCCTTCGGTTTACAAGCGATACAAATAATTTTTCTTTAGGCGCAAATCTCTATTACGATTTTAGATCCTCAAAAAAACTCGATACTCACCAAGTGGGAGTGGGACTTGAAAGCCTATTTCCCTATTTTGATATCCGCCTAAATGGGTATATCCCGCTCGCAAATAATGAGAAAATTGACCCTCTAAAATTTCGTAAATTTAAAGGGAATACAATCAATGTCAAAAGAGTGACATATAAAGCCATTCCGACAATTAATGCAGAGCTTGGGATCCCCATTCCAGGGGATTTTTGCCGCACAGCAAACGTATATGTTGGCGTTGGCCCCTATTATCTCTTTGGAAAACAAGTGAAAGAGACAACGTTTGAGAGCGCCTACGGAGTTAAAGGAAGAATCAGCGCAAAATTTTTCGACATGCTTGGCCTAGAATTCGTTATTTCTGCAGACCGTGTTTATCACACGCGTGCACAAGGCGCGATTTCCTTTACAATGCCAATTGGCAAAAAAACGGCCCGCGCTAGAACATGCTCAGCAAAAGATGCTTTTACCCAAAGAACAAGAAGCCGCCCTGAAA
>DAOWHK010000227.1 GCA_030641465.1 Parachlamydiales bacterium
AAAACCCAAATCTTGAACCAGTTTGTGTATACTTTCCTGAGATGTCGTTAAGTTGAAATTGTAGTCTATTCCTAGGAAGATTAGGTTTTTGTAGAATAAGTTAGGAGAGGTGTTGATATGCCAACAGTGACTGGAATCCTTGAGTCTGCCGTGTATGTGGCTGATGTTGAAAAAAGTGTGAAATTCTACCAAGAGCTCTTGGAGGTGGAGGTCATTGACCCCATTCACGTTGAGGAAGCTGAGGAGCGACGCGTGGCTCTAAACATTAACGATCAGCACGTGTTTTTGATTTTCCCTCTCGACAAGCAGTTTACTGATCTGCAAACGGCTGGCGGGGTCATTCCCAAGCATGGAGCTACGGGAGATGTCCATCTCTGCTTCTCGATACCGTTTGATTCGCTGGACCATTGGAGAGCCCATCTTGCCAAGAAAGAAGTGGTTATTGAGAGTGAGGTGAACTGGCCCCGTGGAGGGACGAGCATCTACTTTCGAGATCTCGATAATAATTGCATCGAGCTCGCAACGCCCGGAGTTTGGTCTATTTATTAGTCAGTATGTTTTTTTGCAAGTTTACTTTTTTTAGCTTCATTTGACAGCACTATGCTATTTTTTTGAATTTCAATATTTTATTTTCATTTTACTAGATTTTGTGTAAAAATTTACCTAAGATTTTGCGGAGTATTTCAATGCATAGATTTTTTCTAATTTTTTCGGTGGTATTTATGGCAGTTGTAGGAACAAAAAATGCTTATGCAGAGATTAGTAAAGAAAAGCTCTGCCGAACTCCTGAGTTTATATCTGCAAAAATTAGTCCTGACGGAAAGCTTATTGCAAAAGTCGGTGCAGATGAATCAGGTATTGCAAATGTAGTTGTTTTGCCGGCTGATGGAGATTCGACTCTTCCATACAATTAAGTTCTTTTACAACCCCTGAAATTATTCAATTTTTTTGGTCAGCCGATAGCAAGAAAGTATTGCTTTTGAAGGATGAAAATGGAACTGGTCAGCTCAATCTACACGGTTTTAATGTAGAATCAAAAGAACATATTTCTTACACGGATCAGTTCACCGGAATCAATGCAAAGGTCATTAAGCTTAGTCCTTCAAAGAATCAAGCGGTTGTTGGGTTGAATCATAGAAATCCTCACTTTCATGATCTTTATCTTCTCGATTTGAATTCCGGAAATCTCTCAATTCTACTTCAAAATGATTCTTATGCAAAGTTTCTTGTAAGTGATGATTTAGAAGTTATTCTTAAGATGAAAATTAATGAAAATGGGTCTTGGACTGTTTTTTTGAAAAATGATGAGGTATTCTTAAACCTAACTCCAGAAGAAGCTTTTTAGACAGAGTTTATTTCTTATAATACCTCGAACAAAATGGTCTATTTTTTAGACAATCGCTTTTCAAACACAAATCAGTTAACTCAAAAAAGCATTAGTGGCCCTTTTAAAGAAGAAGTGTTGGGTGGACAAACATTTAGTGACGTTGATGAAGTAATATTTATTCAAGGAGTTCCCAAAGCATATGCGTCTTACTATACTCAAAAAAAATGGCATATTTTAGATTCTTCGATTCAAAAGGATATAGACTTTCTCACTCAAACAATAGGCGATAATTTTGAACTAATAAGCCAGAGCCAGGTTGGTGATATTTGGATTGTATCGAATAGTATTCCTGATAAAGGCGTTTATTTTTGGGTATATCACAGAGATACAGCAACGCTTAAGCAAATTTCGCCTTCAGAAACAAGTCAATCTGAAGATTATGCAAAAATGTATGAAATGATTGCAACGGCTAGAGATGGCGAAAAGCTTGTCTGTTATTACACAATTCCGAAAGAGTGTGATAAGGGTGGCTATGTTGATGCTCCTATCCCTCTTGTTGTTGTTCCTCATGGAGGGCCTTTCAAGGTACGAGATAAATTTGAATTTAATCCGTATCATCAGTGGCTTGCAAGTTGTGGCTATGCAGTATTAAGCGTAAATTTTCGACTCTCTTCTGGATTAGGAAAGGCATTTGTAAATGCTGGGAATGGTCAATGGGGCGGAAAAGCGCATCTAGACGTGATAGATGCAACTGAGGCATGCATAGCAATTGGACTTACCGAAAAAGGAAAACTCGCTATTTTTGGTGCTAGCTATGGAGGATATGAATCACTAGCTGCCTTAACATTTACTCCTGATTATTTTACTTGCTGTGTGGCAATTTGCGGACCATCTAATTTAAAAATTGTACTTGGGAGTGTTCCAGAGTTTTGGGAGTTTACTTCTAAGCCGCTATCAGATAATAACATGTTTTTTACAAAACAAGCGTTTATTACTAGTATGGGAGGAAACCCTGGAGATGAAAAAGGAGCTCAGTATCTAGAAAAATGCTCGCCATTGAATTATCTTGATAGAATTCAAGCCCCTCTTCTTTTAGTTCACGGTAAAAATGACCATGTAGTCGCTGAAAAAGAATCTAAGCAAATTTACGATAGCATGAAAAAACATAACAAGGATGTAACGTACATCCTATTTCCCAATGAAGGGCATAGGTTTGGGAATTTTGCAAACAAGATGATGTATTTGAACCAAGCAGAGCTTTTTCTGTCTCAACATTTGCAGG
>DAOWHK010000152.1 GCA_030641465.1 Parachlamydiales bacterium
GTAAAAATATATTTAAAACAACTATTGGGATGTCTTTATTTCTCTCAGTCACTCTTTTATTAATTCCCTTATCTTGAGTAGATATTTTTTTGAAATTTTGCAAATCAATTTATTCACTTAGAGCTGCAGATAGACCGGCAATGTATCCTGTTGTCCATGCATTTTGAAAATTAAATCCTCCTGTCACTCCATCGATATCTAAAATTTCTCCAGCAAAAAAGACATTTTTGCAAAGTTTACTCTCCATCGTTTTAAAATTTACTTCTGATAAGGTGATCCCACCACATGTTACAAACTCTTCTTTATTGATTGTCTTACCCGACACTTTGTAGGTGTCTTTTTTTAAGACTTCGAGAAGTTGCAACAGGGATGATTTACTATGAATTATCTGCTGAGCACCCGCCTTAAGCAGAAGTGCTTTCCAGAGTTTTTTTGGAAGCAAAAAGACATTTTTACATCGATTCTCCTCTAGGGATTTTTGCACTTCCTCAGTTGAAAGATCAGGCAACCAATCAATTTGCAAAAAAGCTTCATACTTATTTTCTGCGAGGTATCTTGCAGCCCAGGCAGAGAGTTTGAGCGCAGCTGGCCCGCTAAATCCAAAATGAGTAATCAAGAGAGGCCCTGTTTGAGTAAACTTGGTATTTTTTATCTGCAATTTTGCAGAAGTTACAGAAGCACCTGAAAGATCTTTTAAAGAAAAGTTTGGAACATTAAAGGTAAAAAGAGATGCTACTGGAGGAACGATTATATGCCCAAACTCTTTTGCAAAGTCCCACCCAGCTTTACTACTTCCTGTTGCCATAATCACGCGATCTGCGTGAAGAGGTTTTTCCTGTCCAATGTCTAGCTCAAAGCAATCGCCTTTTTTATGAATTGATCGCAGCTTGGATTCGGTCCAAATCGCTATTCCCAATTTTTTAGCCTCAGAGAGAAAACAATCAATAATCGTAGATGAGGAATTTGTTATTGGAAACATACGTCCATCTTTTTCTGTTTTTAACTCCACTCCATGCTCTTTTAGCCATGCGATCATATCTCGAGGCTGAAATTTGTGAAAGGGCCCAAGAAGCTCTTTTTTTCCACGGGGATAATTTTGTATAAGAGTTGCAGGCTCGAAACATGCATGTGTGACATTACATCGCCCCCCTCCTGAAATCTTTACTTTACTAAGAAGTTTTGCCGTTTTTTCAAGTATGATCACTTCGACAGCCGGATTTTGCTGCTTTGCATTAAGTGCCGCAAAAAAACCCGCAGCACCCCCGCCTATTACTACTATTTTCAAATGAATTATTCCTAAGTAAAAAAACAAATTTACATCAAAAGAGGATATTCCTATACACAAATTAAGGAAGCTCTGATTAATTCCGAAATTTCAAATTTAGATGGATTTTTGAAAAAAAAATCTTTTTGGAGCAACAAGCTAACTACTTATAGTTAGCGGCTTGCGAAAAAAGAATTTTTTTCAAAAAGGCGCTGAAGTTGAAACGGCGGAATTAATCAGAGTTTCCTTGAATACCCCCATAGGTAATATGCAAATTATTCAGTTCATGTCTATTCATAAAATTCCTCTTATGCGCCGTTTATTAATACAGGCAATGGAGCAAAAAAGTCTTATTATTTTGGATTTAGAAGACACTTTAAGGGGCCAAAGCAAACATGCCACAAAAATCATGAAAAAGTGGGGCCGCTCTCAACTCTTAGAATTTGCACACGCTTATCCTAAAATTTTTACAAATAAAAGCGTCGGAATTCGTGTAAATGCATTGCACTCTGATGAAATACAAAATGACTTAGAAATACTCTCGGAGTTATCAAGTATTTGGGATATAGAATGTGTCGTCGGCACTAAAGTTCAATCTAACTTTGATATTGATATTTATCTTTCCTTATTACAGAGGAGGAAGATTCAATATAAAACATTCATTCCAATTGTTGAAACAGTAATTGGAATGACTAATCTTTCACTCATTGCAAAGCATAGTCAAGTTAAGAGTATGATTTATGGTCATTATGATTATAGTTTAGATGCAAGACATTGGCCATTTTTTACACAAGAAAGCTCGGAGTTTTGGAAAATTGCTACGCCTTTTATCAAACAGATTGAAAAAGAAAATGTGTGCTATATTCATCCTCCTATTGCAAGTTTTTCAAATGTTACTTTATCCAAACAAGTATTAAAACTGCTACAAAAAAGCTGCACCTTAGACTTTGGTATGATGACGATTAATACTGCCCAAACAACGCTTTTAAATCGTTTGGGGAAAGTCGAACTAGAAACAAAGGAGCGTCCTATGCTATCCATCTCTTATACTCTGCAAGAAAAAATTGACAAAGCAAAATTTATAAAAAAACTCTGTTCCACAAAAAAAAGACTCTTCGGCATTGACCTAAAAACTGGAACATTTTTTTCTCCGCACGAGTACGCTGCAGCAGTGGATTTTTTGGAAAGCTATGGAAAGTAAATTCTGTTTAGGAATCATTGGCAGATGTCTCGCTTTTCAACCTTGGATGGCAATTTCTGAACTTTATCACAGAAAACTAAAACAGATGTTATTTGAGCGGGAGAACATTCATTTGCAAACAAGTATTGCTGGAAACAGCACACTTTCCCCTGTTTGCAGATTGCAAACGCTTTCTCAAAAAAAGCCTCTGGATGGAGTGCTTTATCATATGAGGCATTTTAATCACTCCCACTCCCTTCTAGTGCGGCGTGGCTATAAATTCTCCCTTAACCCTCTTTTGACCTCTAAAGAATATAAATGTTCTAATGCTGTGCATTTCCCCCTATCCACTAGAAAAAGCAACTCATTTTTAAGCTCTTTTGATGAAGAGTTAACTGAGCAAAAAAAGAAATCCTTTCCAAAAAATTCTCTTGGGCTCATTAACCTTCTTGCTGGAAAACTTTGTGGCTTAAATAAAATCAGCATAAAACAGGAGTGGATTTTTTTTGAAAATCTTCGAAAATTATGCATAACTCTAAATATCCCTTTATTTGTTCTAGGTCCAATCCCTCAAGTAAAGATGATAACAAATCACAAAAAAAAGACCCGATTTCAAAAAATGCATAACCTAACACACTCAAAACTCACAAACTACGACATTCCTTATTATTTACCTTTTTCCATGTACGATTCTTTTGGAGATCCTCTTCACAAAAAAGACGAGGTCCATTTAAGGGAAACAGGTCACACTTTCCTAGCAAATGAGCTCTATCCTATTATCACTCCTTGGATCAAATCCATTTTGCGTATACAATGAAAAAAAAGGAAATCCTGTGAAAAAAATTTTATTATTCTCCATTCTGCTTGTTGGCTTTACCTTAAAAGCTCAGTGTTCACAGTTTTTTTATACGGATACGCATGCAATGGGTGGACATGCTATGATTGGACTTGGAACAAGAATGCAAAAAGGCTACTACGCTCTTGATCTATCTCTTAATTCTCGCTCCATTGTTTTTGATAAAAATGGTCTATATCATAGCAGAGCACTTCTGCTTGCCTATCCAATGCGCTCAGGATTTTATTTTGGCGGAGGAATGGGATATCTCAATGAGCCTGAATCGATGAAAAAATCCTCAGGATCTATTGAAGGATGTCTTGGATATGAGTGGAGAAGTGGTGTTTTTTTTCAAACAAATGCTACAAACCCTCTTCAAAAAACGACAGCTGCCAAGGTTTGGCCAGGCATGACTCTTGGATATAGATTCTAAGGAAGCTCTGATTAACTCCGAAATTTCAACTTCAGATGGATTTTTGATAAAAAATTATTTTTGGAGCAACAAGCTAACTACTTATAGTTAGTGGCTTGCGAAAAAACAATTTTTTTCAAAAAGGCGCTGGAGTTGAAACAGCGGAGTTAATCAGAGCTTCCCTAACTGACACTTAGTGGGATCAAGGTAGATAACGCCATCACAATTACGAGGGAAAAAACAAACATCTGCCTCGCCCATTTACTATCATTTTTCGCCTTAAATCCTCGAACTCCCATCCCAAGCCAAATACTACTAAGGACCATTAATGCTATGAGAAAACTTATACCCACATATCCTTGTAGAAAAAGTAAGCATACAGCAAACATGAACGCGAGGGTATAAAGTAGCATTTGCACTTTTGTATTTAAAATCCCTCTAACAGCTGGCAATACAGGAATGGATGCATTTTGATACTCTTTAAGTCGGTAAATCGAAATTGCAAAAAAATGAGGCATTTGCCATAGAGCAATCACAGCAAAAAGGATGAATGCTGAAAAGTCTAATCGATTCGCAGCCGCAGAAAATCCCACAAGCGGTGGCACAGCTCCCGCAATACTTCCGATTAAGGTGCCATGCAATGTCCGATATTTTGCGAAGCTATAGATCAGTACATAAAAGAGTAACCCAAAGATTGCAATAAGGGTTGTTTGCATATTTGTCAAAAGGCTCAAGCTTATTGCGCCAAATACAGCAAGACAGAACCCATATATTAAAGCATTTTGAATAGAAATAATCCCCTTAGCAAGCGCTCGATTTTTTGTGCGAATCATTTTTTGATCCATTTTCCGATCAATATAATTGTTAAACACGCATCCAGATGCAATAATAAAACTAAGGCCGAAGAGCATTGCAAAAAGCTTTCCAAAATGCATTTGTCCCTTTGATGCTAGTGCAAATCCCCCAAATGCTGTAATGCAATTACCCATGATAATTCCAGGTTTCGTAAGGAGCAGATAATTTTTAAAATTTAAGGTCTTTGTCATATTGATATTTCTATTAGTGATAAAATTGTGATTGTGTCAAAATCCTTTTTGAAAGCAACCAAAATTTTAAGGTTCAGGTATGATTAAGTTTCTAATGTTAACATTTCTTATTGCTACTCTTGGTGCATGTACTACAAATAAGGATCTCGACCAAGATTGTATGCGCTCAGAGTGCAGCTGCATAGATAACTGCGCTTGCAGCGAAAAATGCAGCTGTAAAAAACCCGCAACAACTACATATCCGGCATCGTATTGTAGTCCAAATTTGCCATAATCCAAATCGATCCTAATATGAGTGCAACAACTAAGAAAATTATGTATAAAAACATTACTAAATTCCAGTGTGGTTTAGACTCCATTCCAAGAAACATAAAAAAAACCAGTTGAAGCACAGCAGTAATGCACCCAATCCCTATTAAGGAATATTCTAGCATAGCATTCGATAAATGAGCATGCGTTGTAACACGGTAAGCTGCAAAAGTTAATATTGCAGATAAGATAAATCCAAGTGTTATGGGCTTTAAGCTGGCATTCCACCCATGGTTTGCGTCTATCATTGAATAACTCCCATCAAATAAACAAAGGTAAAGATAAAAACCCAAATAATATTTAAAAATTGCCAAAACATTTTTAGGCAAGTTAACCGCTTTAAACTCCTACTTGTGATTCCTTCGCGCACTACTGGAATCATAAATATAACAATCCAAACAAGTCCAAACATTAGATGTAAAGAGTGCGTGCCAACAAGTGTATAGAACATAGATAAAAATGCACTCCCTTGCCACGTATGTCCCTCCTTGATATATCCTGCAAATTCTATTTGTTGCATCCATAAAAAGAGGATTCCAAGAACAAATGTCACTAGAAAAAATAAAACAGTCATTCTTTTATTGTTTCTATGAGCATATGCACCTGCAATTCCTATTGTATAAGTACTAAAAAGAAAAACAAGGGTACGTAATAAAGCACTTGGAAGATTTAACAGATCATACGTAGATACACTACCAAATGTACTGTTTTTTAATACTGCATAAGCTGCAAAAATCGTTGCAAACAACATAAAATCGCTTAAGAGATAAAGCCAAAAACCAAACACAGTTTTTGAAAAGGCCCCATGGTGAGGATCTGGAGTTGCCACTCTATGAGTCATGTCAATTGCCTCTTTGTTTCAATCGTTTCAACAGCCTCTGCCGTCACATAATAATCCGTCTCTTTAACATAAAGGCGAGCAATCATTGTTACAATCATTCCGATTACTGCAATCGCTGCGAGCCAAAACATATGCCAAACTAAGGCAAATCCCATGATACAACTAAAGAGACCGATAAAGAAACCAGCCGAAGTGTTTTTGGGCATATGAATGGGCTTATAGACTTTTTCTACTTTGGGGTCATTTCTTTGCTTGGCGGCCCAAAAAGGATCTCGTTCTTTTACTTCTGGCGTAAAGGCAAAGTTATAAAACGGAGGAGGTGAAACTGTTGACCACTCAAGAGTTCTTCCATTCCACGGATCACCAGCAGTCTCTCGATTGTCATTTCTATCTCTTATACTTACATAAAGCTGCAACACTTGCAACCCAACACCTATCAATATGATGACTGCGCCAATTGCTGCAACGATAAATAACGGCTGCCATCCTGTAGCTGCATCATAGTGATTTAAACGTCTTGTCGCCCCCATGAAGCCTAATAGATAAAGGGGGCCAAATGCCAAAACAAATCCAATGATCCAGCTCCAAAAGGCATATTTTCCAAGCCTTTCATTCAATCTAAACCCTGTAAATTTTGGAAACCAATAGGAGTATGCTGCAAAAAATCCAAAAACAAACCCTCCAATGATCACATTATGAAAGTGAGCGACTAAAAACAAGCTATTATGCACCTGAAAATCAATTGCAGGAACGGCCAGCATTACCCCTGTCATCCCTCCAATTGTAAAAGTAACAGCAAATCCTAAAAACCAAAGCATTGGCGTTGTAAACCGCACGCGTCCTCGATACATTGTAAAAAGCCAGTTAAAGACTTTAACGCCCGTTGGAACAGCTATCACCATTGTCATGATTCCAAAAAATGCATTAACATTAGCGCCAGCACCCATTGTAAAGAAGTGGTGCAGCCACACAATAACAGAGAGAACTGTTATTGCAACAATTGCCCAAACCATCGATGGATAACCAAAAAGTCTTTTGCTAGAAAATACAGGAACAATTTCTGAATAAACCCCAAACATCGGTAATACCAGAATATATACTTCTGGATGTCCCCATGCCCATATCAAATTAATAAACATCATGGGATTTCCACCAAATTCAGAAGTGAAAATATGTGTTCCAAGTAGCCGATCTGACGAAAGCATCCCAATTGTTGCCGTAAGAATTGGGAAAGTTGCTATAACAAGAACCATTGAAGCAAGAGTTGCCCAAACAAATACCGGCA
>DAOWHK010000198.1 GCA_030641465.1 Parachlamydiales bacterium
GATGAACTATCCTATACAATGCAAAACCGCTTACTAAAAAAGGGGAATTTTTACCTCTCCAACCCCCAAGAAATCGAAGCAATTACAACAAATCTTACCGCTGCACAAAATCCCTTTGCTAGTGAAATTGAATGGATAATGACTACTTTTACAAATAATGAGTTCGTGGTTTTTACAGAACTCCTAAAACATGAAGTGATCCCCAAAGAGCTAAAAAATTCCATTATTGATAAAATCACCCCTTCTTGTCAGTTAGATATGACGGTCCGTGTTCGAGTGATTGACTTAAGATATGATCACCCAAAAGTGATTCTTCAAGAACTTGTGAAGCAGTCTCATCTCATTCCAAAACCTTCCTATGAGTTAGAGGAAGCCCAAGATAAATGGAAAAGAAAAACTTATGCAGTATCACCTATCGGATTTGCTCATATGCAGCTAACCAAAGAAATTGCAAAACGTATTGAAGACTATATATTACTTGCAAAAACTAGCTGAAATTGGCACTAGATACTGTCATACTGTGGCATTAATACTATGGAAAAAGAATTTATTACATCACATGTCATCATGGCGATCATTTTCGCTTTGATTGCTGCAGCACTCAACTATATAGCATATCTAAAAGGTTTCTTTAAACTCAATGTCAGCACATCAAAAGGCCCTCAGGTATCAATAAAACAGGTTGTACAAGTTTTTATTGTCTACATTTTTGTTTCCATTATCTTTACGCCATTTATTATTAAATGTATTCAGCTCTTGTCCTCAAAACAATTATCCCCCATCAGCTTGATGACAATTGCGCAAATCTCCATTTTTTTTCTTTCGTATGCGCTAATTATTATCCTATCTCTTCAGGGGGACAGGAAAACAATCAAGCTCCTTTGGAAGGATCGCTCAGATGGAGAATGTCCGTCAATCGGGTATGATTTTTTCTTTGGCGTAATGACCTGGCTTGCTTGTTTTCCCATGATTATTTTCATTAATCAAGCCTTCGAGCTTTTAATTTACTTTATCTTCGGATCAAAAGGCTTTCCTCAGGTAGCTGTAGAGTATCTACAAAGAGCCCTAGTGTCCCCTTATTACTTTACTGTCGCACTTGTTACGGTCATCATAGCAGCTCCTATTCTTGAAGAATTCCTTTTCCGAGCCTCTTTACAATCTTTATTTAAAAAATACTTCGGCGCTAAATCTGCAATTTTACTCTCCTCTCTATGTTTTGCTCTTTTTCATTTTGCTCCCGAACAAGGCATTAGCAATTTCCCCTTGATTTTTTCCTTATTTATTTTTGCACTTTATTTAGGTTTTGTATATGAAAGACAAAAGTCGCTCTTTGCACCTATTGCTCTTCATGTGACTTTCAATGCAGTGAGCGTTGCTAGAATACTTCTGACAAGTCATGGGATGTAAATGCTAATAAAACCGTATCAATTTTCTTATTTTGGTCTTTCCGATATCGGGCTTTCAAGACAAAATAATGAAGATGTTTGGTCTCATAAAAAAGAGAGCTCCTTTTTTGCACTTGCTGATGGGATGGGAGGGCATAAAGCTGGAGAGATCGCCGCAAAAGAGGCTATTACGTTTATTTGTGCATCGATCGAAGAAATGCTAGCTTCTTCAAAGGTGCGCTTAAAAACAGAAGATCTCCAATCTTATCTTAAAATTTTTATCGAAAACACCAACAGTTGGGTCTATCACCTAAGTAAACAAAATAAACAATTACATGGAATGGGAACAACATTATGCACACTTTTATTCTATGAAAAAGAATTGATACTTGGCCACGTTGGCGATAGCCGCATCTATAGATTCCGCGAAAACTTGCTCACTCAATTAACCAAAGATCATTCCCTAAAAAATGAACTGATCAGTCAAGGAAGATTTATTGATACACCAAAAACCCCTTTTCTTCATAAAAATGTTTTGACAAGAGCGATTGGTTCTCATAGAGATGTAACCCCTGAATTAAGTGTTGTTCCGGTTAAGCCAAGTGATATATACTTAATGTGCTCTGATGGACTATCTGATTACGTAACAGATGAGCGCATTAGCTTTCTAATAAAGAAAAGTACTACGCCAGAAAATGCAAGTGAGGCGCTAGTAAATGAGGCAAAAAAGTGCGGTGGAAAAGACAATATCACCGTCGTCATGGTAAAGGTTGATGAATACTCCAAGGAGACAAATATATTTAGATAACAATGCAACAACGCCGCTTGATGAGCGCGTGCTACGCTCAATGCAAGACGATTTCACGCCCCAAAACCCTTCAAGCATTCATCTGTATGGAAGGTCTGCAAAAGCTAAGCTTCAATTAGCTAGGTGCGAAATTGCAAAAGCTTTAGGAGTCGCTCCAAAAGAAATCATTTTTACATCTGGTGGAACAGAAGGGATCAACCTTCTTCTAAATGGAAAAACTGGCCATATCATCACAACAGATCTCGAACACTCAGCTGTTTATGAAACGATAAAATATCTGGAAAAAACTAAAACCCAAGTTACCTATCTCTCTCCTGGTTCTTTTGGAGCTCCAACATCGCAGCAGATCGAAGAGGCTATAAAACCAAACACAACACTTGTAGTACTATCTGCTGTCAATAGTGAAACTGGGGTGAAAATTGATCTAGAATCTATTGCAGCTTTATGCGCTATGCACTCAATCCCTCTTGTAATTGATGGAGTTGCACTTCTTGGCAGGGAAACTTTCTCCCTTCCCCCAGGCGTTATGGGAATGGCCTTTTCAGGGCATAAATTCCATGGCCCCAAAGGTTCGGGGTTTATCATCAAACGCCCAAATTTCCCAATCACTCCTTTGTTCCATGGTGGAGGTCAGGAATCAAATTATCGCCCAGGAACAGAAAATCTAAATGGCATCATCGGTCTTTCAAAGGCTATAGAGCTCTTAAATGAAGAGCTACCAAGGGCCTCAATCCACATGAAAACATTGCAAGACCACTTTGAGTCTCAGCTTAAAAAACACATCCCAGATCTCAAAATCAACGGAGATGGACCTCGCATTGTCAATACAAGTAATATTTCTTTTGGAAATAGGGATGGGGAAGAATTACTCATGCGCCTTGACCTTGAAGGCATTGCGGCATCCCACGGTTCTGCCTGCTCTTCAGGAGCCCTTGAACCTTCTCGCGTTTTGCAAAATATGGGTTACAATAGCAAGCGCTGCCGAGCCTCACTAAGATTTTCTCTTAGTCGCATGACCACTCTTGAAGAAATCGACCATACAATCAAATCTTTGATCCATCTATGTAGTAAGTAATCGAGAAAGTCCGAGCGCATTTACTTCTTCTGCAGCTCCAAAAAAATCAGCCGACAAATAAAGAATCACGACAATTGCAATAATTGCCCCACAAATTGCTAATCCTTTAAAAAAATTTGTTGCAAAATCGTTTGCAGAAGCTGCTTCTTCTCTATTTGGAATTTCCCACACTTCTTCTAACTGACTATCTGAAGCAAATCTCACTCTTGATGGAACGAAAGTTTCTAATACACTCGACATAGAATTAGTTACAGAATCTAATAAACCCGACATAATAACCTCTCTTCTTATTTTCTCAGAATACTACGTTTATTCACAGTTAATATCAAATAAAAAGAAATAGTATTACATTGCGGTTTTCTTTTAGCCGAATAAGTCCTATTGAAGAAATTTATTATAATATCAGGTGTTTGATCGACCAATCTAGTATCCTAATGAGACTGCCTAAAAAATCCCCCTAAGATATATCCCTAAGTAAAAAGACTATAAAGAGCTTCTTCTACAACATAAAAAAATAAATCGGTAATCACATAGATAATCACATCAAACGTCCAGTATATCAAGGCAGCAGTCATGATAATAGCTCCAGCAATGGCTGTATTCTTAAAAAAATTTCTTGCAAAAACATGTGCCCTGTTTTCTTGTTCTCTATCTGAGGAAATCCATTCCTCTTCCAAAACACTTCCAGGACTGCCCGAACTAGAGATAGCACTCATAATAACTCCTTCAAATGAAAAGAAAAGTTTACATAGTATGAATGAAAAAAACGAGAATTTTATATTGTGCGAATAAAAATTTTCATTCCTCCAAGAAGGGTGGACTCCTCTAAAGTAAATTCAAAATCTTGGAGACGTATCGTTTCCCCTATATCAGGGCGCCTTCCAAGATGTTTTGATAGAAACTCTTCTAGAGAAAGATTTGGCTTGGCCTTGAGCTCGATTTTAAGCGTGCGATTAATTTCTTCAATTTTCGTATCTCCATGAAATGAGCGATCTATATAAACATGTCTTTTTTCTGGGTGATACTCTCCGATGGAGAGCCACTCATCCCGCTCTCCAAATATCTCGTCAATTACTGCATCAAGTGTAAGAATTCCAACAGCTGAGCCTTCTTCAGAAAGAACGACTGCTAAATTTTGGTTATTTCTTCTAAATTCTTTCAGAATTTGCAAGATGGGGGTAGATTCTGTAATAAACCATGGAGATCTACAGTGAGCTCTCACTTCGTCTTCGGGATTTAACCGTAAAAAATCTCTTGGAAAAGCTACTGCTACAATATTTTTCTGATTTTGATGATACACAGGAAGAAAGGCAACAGGCTCTATTCCCATAGTCTTTTTTAAACTCGCTATGGTAGCCGTTGTTGGAATCATGGTAAATTGCTCAAGTGGATCCATAAGCTGCTTGGGAGTTTTATTCTTAAGTGAAAAAATATTTGCGGAAATGGCATCCACCTCCTGAGAATCAAAGAAATAACCTCGGTCCTCTCTTGCCTCTATTGCCTTCTGCAGCTCCTCTCTTGAAAGATTTAAACCAGATACAGAAACGATTCCAAAAATTTTATTAAAAATGCGGCAAATAATATCTAAACACCAAACAAGCGGCGCCATCACAATGGATGCAAAATATAATAGAGGGATCCCAAGCATGGCGACATTTTCTGCATATCTTCTTCCCGCAAACATCGGAACAAGCTCGGCAAAAATAAGAACTATAAAAACTTGGGAAATAGGTGCTAAGTCTGGACTTAACCCAATTGATAGATAAAACATCCTCGAAAGCTCGGAGCCGAATTGAAGAGCTGCGTTTACACCAATCAAAGTTGTTCCAAAAAGCCTTGCGGGATTTTTTAGTAATTTGCTCAGCCAAATAGCCCTGCGGTTATTTTTTCCAACAAAGTATTGCAACCTCACTTTATTAAAAGAAACAGCCGACATTTCCATCATGGAAAAAAAACCTTGAATGATCAAAAAAATGATGATGTAAAGAAGGATAACCTGCCAAGATTGATTCACGTCTTTTTCTCCTTCCGCCTATTGATGCCCTGGGGGTTTAGGCGCCTAATATAGACTCTTCTAACCCTGTTAACATCAGATGCTAGAACATGAAAGAGAAAGTCTTTCGTCACATGTTTCACTCCACTTTTAGGAATATCTCCGAGCTGCTCTGTTAGCCAACCTCCAATTGTGACCATATTATTTGGACTTGATAGATGCACATCAAAGAGCTCTTCAAAGGTTGTAAGCTCCATTTTGCCACTTGCAATAATTACGCCCGGGCCCGACTGAGAATATAGGGGCTTTTCATCCCGCCTATCTGCAATTTGACCAATCACAACTTCCACCAAATCTTCAAGTGTAATAAGCCCTGAGACAGATCCATATTCATCGACTACAAACATCATCGTCTCTTCTTTTTGATAAATTTCTCGAAGAAGTTGCTTGCCAGGCTTTGACTCTGGAATAAAAATCGGCTTCCTTA
>DAOWHK010000024.1 GCA_030641465.1 Parachlamydiales bacterium
AATCAATGCCTTGATTTTCTATTGAAACATCTTTTAAAATGCATTTCCCTGTCATCTCAGAGTAGACTAGAATTCCCTTTTCATTCAGATGCCCCATCACTTGATCAGCATGAATCATACAGCTGCCATTAAGGTCCAAATTCAACATGTGAAGATCCGCGATCTCCAAACGCAACTCCGAGCCAGGGGCGAGCATTCCCCCCTGAATTTTTTGCCCAATAATCGAATAAAGAGGCCCAAGTGCTGGATGATATTTTAGAATAAAGGGGGGCTCTTCCAAAGAAGCACGTGAATTACCTGTAACTTTTGGCACTTTCATTTTTGCATATTCAGTGAGTAATTCATATCCATTACTAATCACATCGACAAAACACCTTTTAGGAGTTTCCAATGCACGTGCGTCTGCAGATTGTTCCATTTTTGTTGCAGAAATCGTTTTTCGACGCACATTATATGTTAAAAAAGTTGGTATCTTAGAAGCAGCTTTTTCATATTCTTTTACGTCACATGCAACCTCAAATCCTTCTGCAATATTTTGCATTAAGGTTTCTACACGCGCAATTTTCTCCTTAATCCTTCCTTCAGTTTTGCAGTAATGCGCCCCTTCTCTAAAATTCACAAGTCTCCCCGGCATAGGCACTTTAAGACTTAGATCCCGCACTGCTTTCAAATCCACAAACAATAGATTTGTATTTGATGGAAACTTGGAAAACTCTCCATTTTCTTTTTTGGGAACGTCACAAATTCCATATTTTTGAAAATCGCAATACTCAACGTTTGAAAGGGAAATTTTTGCTTGATCTTTACCTTCTGCAATCCGAATCACATTCATGCCCTCTTTAGCATTGACCTGTCTTTCACATGAGGCGAATCCAAATAGTTTATCTTCCTGATGACCAATACCTGAAAAAGCAATAAGTCCCGAGTCAGTTCCTGCAATTGGGTTGTTTATCTGACGAACCAAGGCCTTTTTTCTCCTATTAGACTCTAACCAATCAAACACACCAGCCTCAGATGCGATTTTCCAAATAACACCATGCCCTCCCGGTTTCAAAAGTAATTTAAGAGGGGCTTCTAAACACCATTCACAATTTTCTGTAAATGCTGGAACTAGGGGCTGCTTAAAAAACATAAATGCATCTTTTGGCCTATGAAACCACCCATGCTTTTCACACATATCTTTCACATGCTCATGATTGCTATTGACCTGCGATGTCATCAAAGCGACAGGTGTTGTCAGCTGCTTGGAATAAAGCTTAAAATGCAAATATTCTTTTGCCTGAAGATCTAAAATGAGCCCCTCCAAAAGATCAGTTCCTAAAAACTTTAACCTTGCTGCCGGAAGGCCCATATTCGTTTTTTTATCTTTAAGTGCCAAGCGATCAGCGGACCCACCAACCGGATAAATCTCTGCCATCTTCCCAAGATTTTGAATGCCTGAAATAATAGCTTCTCTTACAGTTGCATTATCCTTGGAAAGGTCCGTTCCAGAAGGTGCAAAATATTGAATCTTTTCAGAGGATTGCATATTTACTCTACTCGCTAATCGGAGCGCCTCAACCTGATACCCAACAATTCCACCAATTTCTTGATGAAATTTTTCTATATCTAATAGTTCACCTAGTAAATCCTGAAATTTCTCTTCAAAATTCTCCATCAATTCTGGGATATGAAAAAGTTTTTCCTGCTGCCCAATTGCGACAATTGCGCTCGCTACATATTGATAATCTATGCTTAGAGATTTTATAAAATGGCAAATCTTACTCGGCCAAGCAAAATATTCTTCTACATAGGGTAGAGCTTCTAACAAATCTTTTTTTTCCTGATTAGAACTTAACGAAATGAGCTGCGGCAGTAAATCTTCAAGCTCAGTTTGTGTGATCATTTTCTTATCAGAATTCATAGAGAAAAAGGCATTATTATTAGTTAAGCTGCAAAGGTTCTACGTTGCCACGATTGCCTTCAAAAAGCAAGAAATTCAAAAAGCTCATGGAATTTTTCCTTTTGTCTTAGACGATTTTGCTTTGACTAATAATTCCTTGACAAGCTACAAGATGTTCCTTGAGGAAACTTTTTTTAACTCCGAAATTTCAACTTTAGATGGATTTTTGAGAAAAAATTATTTTTGGAGCAATAAGCTAACTATTTATAGTTAGTGATTTGCGAAAAAAGAATTTTTTCCAAAAAAGTGCTGAAGATGAAACAGCGGAGTTAATCAAAGCTTCCTATAAAATAAACGAAAAATAACCAAATCTTAAAGGAGTCATTGAAATGGCAACAAAAAAGGAAGCAGCACCAAACTCAAAATTCATGCAGCCCATGAATATTAGCGACGATCTTGCCGCGGTTGTTGGAAAAGGCCCTATGCCCCGCACTCAAGTCACAAAAAAATATGGGCTTACATAAAAAAACATGATAGACAAGACCCAGAAAATCGCCGAAACATTATTCCTGATGAAAAACTTGCAAAAGTATTTGGCGGGAAAAAAGCCATCAACATGTTTGAGATGACAAAAAAAGTCAATAAACACCTCTCATAAAGTATTTTTTTAGTCGCACTAGCATACATTGGTAGTGCGACTTCCCTCTTGATTCAATAGATCATCCCCTATAAAATGCATATCTATTGAGCACTCTTATGTTAAAAAAACATTTACACATTGCCGTTATTCTTCTAGCAGGTGGAAAAGGTCTGCGAATGAATACCCCTACCCCAAAACAATTCCTTCCACTCGAAAAAAAACCAATCGCGCTCCATAGCTATGATCTACTTAAAAGCCTCAAAGGCCTAAGCGAGCTAATCGTCGTGTGCGAACCTATTAACCACCGCTACTTTCCAAAAAACACCCTTTTTGCAATGCCGGGAACAGAAAGGCAAGACTCCGTATATAACGGCTTTCAAAAAATATCTACGAATCCTGACATTGT
>DAOWHK010000212.1 GCA_030641465.1 Parachlamydiales bacterium
AAAAGGCTTTTCAAATGTCCCGCAGTTGCCATGACAAGTATTGTTTACAAATAGATATTTCAGAGCCTTGCCGCAATTATTTCGTGCTACGGTTTTTGTTATTTGTTTATCCAGCACCATGGGCTCAAATCGCTCGATTGGGCGCGACTTATGCAAATTTTGTGTTTTTGCTTTCACAGCTTTCATGCCACGTGGCGTTAATGGAATGCGAATTCCAAGTGTTCCAGAAACGTTTGTTCCAAAAAGATGATCGCCTGAAACTAAAACCTCTGCATTAATCAGATCGTTGTAGATGATGCGCAGTTTTCCAAGTCCGCCAAATGCGTCTTGATGGGATCTGTTAAAATAGTAGGCGCTTCCAGCAATATAAAGGTTGAAGTCACGCCACCTACTCGAAAAGTATCCAAGCTCTAGATTTGTTCCAGTAAGGGCTAGGTGATTGGTTCTTTTTACGAGCATATGATTACCCTGGAATTTTGCAAATTCCGGAGATTTAATGTCATGCTCCTTACTTTTCATGGGAAAATACCCATTAAAATAGCAGGTAAACTCGCCCCAGTCTTTTCCAGAAATTACAAGCGGATGCGTATACGAGAGTCCAGCAGTTATTTGATTGAAAAGATAATTTGTTCGACTTTTTGTAACATCAAAGTAGCCATACGCAGATAGGCGATTGTCATTAGCAAATTGGTAGCCAACTCCAGCACCTATATTTGCGCCGGGTTTTCCGTGATTTAAAATGAGGTAACGCAAGTCAATAAATGGCTGCACTGCTTGATCTTCAAAGGCTTGATAATATGCAAATTTAGAATACTTAGTATTGTATCCAACTCCACTACCTTGCCTATGCCCTGCGATAAATTCATAGCCTGAGCTCCACCGGCTATATTTTTCTTCAATGTTTTGTTCTTTTGCAATATTCGAGTAGCGCGAATGAGGCCTTTTATGAATTTTTAGCAGAATACTTTCCTTTGACTCCACAGAATGCACCGCAAGACAAAGAGAAAAAATGATGATTTTTTTTAGCAAATAAACACCCCTGCTTGAATCTATAAAAAATAGAGTACAAAAAGATGAAAATCAAGAATTATTTACTACAGTTAAAATACAAAAACACTGCAGCCCTTCCCCTCTACCAAAAGATGTGAGTTCATCTCCTGTGGTAAAGGTAATTCCTACTTGATCAAGAAGGATATCCATCGCATTAGCTATGCTCTTTCGCATAGAGAGACTTTTTATTTGAAATTTCGGAAGTTTGCCTTCAATTGTTAATGCAACATGGGAAATTTTGTAGCGATTTAATGTTTCTAAGGCTTTGTCTAAATAAATTTTCGAATCAGTAATGCCTTGTTTATGACAAAGTTCAATTGCCACATCTCCAAGAATTGGTAGGTGGGTGATAGAGCTAATCGCATTACAAATTGCGTGAAAGACAACGTCTCCATCCGAATCGGCGTCAAGTCCTGGAGCATCTTGAAAAACAAGTCCTGCTACGATACACTCTTTTGAGGAAGGTTTGCGTAAAAACCGATGACTGTCTTGTCCAATACCAACTTTTATGCCCATGAAAACTCTCTATATTGCAAATACCAATTTTGAATGGGAATTATTGCAAAAAAAAACCTTTAAAGCGATAGATTTCTATAGGTCAAATAGGCTCGCATATCAACTTCAATTCCTTCCTCTACTTTATGGGAAAAAAGAAGATGGGGTACTGGTCACACATTTCCCTCCCGAGGAATATTTGAAAAACCTCTATCACCAAGGATTTAAAAATCTTCCAAAAATGCATCTTTTTTCAGAGTTAAAAGATCTGAAATATGACAACATTGACTCTTGGGGAGGATCTATTACGATTAAGGAACTCGCTCAGCGCTATAATATTTCCTATGCAATTCCAGAAATTTCTTGTCTAAAACAGGCGTGCTCCAAAGAATTTTCTTTTAGGAACTGCCCGAGGCTGCCTGGATCAAAAATTCTTAGCTCTAAAGCAGATGCAGAAAATTTGATAAAAACATCTGCTCTGCCAAGGGTTTTAAAAACTTTTTTTGGCTTTGCAGGAAGGGGAAATAGGATTATTCAAGCCCCAAGTGATCTAAAATGGAAAATGGGCGAGACATACATTTGTGAGCCATGGAAAAAGCGCCTTCTAGACTTTAGCACGCAGTGGAATATTCATAATAAAATCTCCTTTCTTGGAACGACTATCAATCATGTCACTGATAAAGGATTTCACATCGGAAATAGCGTAGGAAGTCTCAAAAATCTCTTTGGCCCCCATCTCCCCTTTCTTAAAGAGCATAAAAAAATTGCGAATGAAATTCTATGTAAGCTTAAAGAAATCGGCTACTTTGGGCCAGTTGGCATTGATGCAATGATTTATGAAGGACCTAGCCTTCATCCTATTTTAGAAATCAATCCCCGAAAAACGATGGGACTTGTCGCCCTTTTACTCCAAAAACACTTTTATAGAGTGCCTAAGATCACACTTTCTTATGCAAAAAGCGCAAAACCTGGCCTTTTGCCTTCTTTTTTAGAGATTGAGGGACAAAAAAAAAATATCTTTTTCGCAACAATTGTGGATGAGTGGTATAGTTGAGTGTAAACTTGAACGAGGATCCAATGGAAGTATTAAAGGTCAAAGGGGGAAATCCCCTGCAAGGAACGGTAAAAGCTGCAGGAGCTAAAAATGCAATCTCAAAAATGCTTGTAGCATCTATGCTTTCAAATAAAAAATGCATTTTTTCCAATGTTCCAAATATTTTGGAAGTAGAAGCAACACTGAGTCTTTGTCAGGAAATTGGCATGGAATACTCCTGGGATAAAGAAGCTGGTATTCTTGAGGTGATCACAAAGGAAATCTGCTCGACTTACATTCCCCAAAGATTTTCTGGAGCAAATCGCATTCCTATTTTGCTAATGGGAGCGCTACTTGGAAGAACTTCAGAAGATATTATTGTACCAGCCGCTGGCGGCTGCAAAATTGGCAAGCGCCCAGTAGATTTTCATGTTGCAGCTCTACAAAAACTTGGAGCAAACATCGAATTTCGTGTGATGCAAAAAGAAGGAGCCTATTTTGCTCATGCTCATGACGGCCTTAGAGGCGCAGTTATTGACCTTCCATACCCATCAGTTATGGCTACAGAAAACACTATTCTTGCAGCTTGCAGATCTAAAGGTAAAACGGTGATTCATAATGCGGCCATTGAACCTGAGGTGATCGACCTCATCTTATTTTTACAAAAACTTGGTGTCATTATCCATATCGATGTAAGCCGCACAATTCACATTCAAGAAACAACACAATTTTATGAAGCAGTCCATCCTGTCATCACAGATAGAATTGAGGTGGCATCTCTTGGGATGGCCGCAATCAGCACGAAAGGACGCGTTTTTGTTCAGGGTGCAAAACAATCTGACCTGATTATTTTCCTCAATACTCTTCGGGAAATAAATGGTGGATTTGAGATTAAGCCGGATGGAATCGAGTTTTTTCATAACGGACCTCTAAAAGGTGGGCTTCACTTAGAAACAGATGTACATCCTGGATTTATCACAGATTGGCTCCAACCTTTTGTCGTTTTGTTAACGCAGGCAGAGGGAAGCTCTGTCGTTCATGAAACGGTTTATGAAAATCGGTTCGGCTATACTGAAACCCTAAAAACTATGGGCGCTGAAATTGAACTTTTTACAGAGTGTCTTGGAGGACGGCGTTGCAGGTTTGATGCGCAAAACTATAAACATAGCCTCATTGTAAGAGGTCCTACGACGCTTGTTGGAAAAGAAATTGAAATCCCTGATTTACGAGCCGGATTTGCTTATGTGATGGCAGCTCTTTTATCGCCTGAAGAAAGTATCATCTCTGGGCTTCGCTATATCGATCGCGGCTATGAAAATATCGAAGGGAAGTTAGCATCCCTTGGAGCTGATATTGAGCGAATCAAACTGCCCTCAAGCGTGAAAGTAACTACATAACCCCTATGTTACCTCTTTTAAAAACGATAAAATGGCGTGAAATTCAGCGAAATAATTTTACAAAGTGGGATAAGCTTCAAACCTTTCTTGAACTCAAAAATTGCGAAATACCGGATGTAAAATTCCCTCTAAATATCCCCTTTCGCCTTGCTCAAAAAATGCAAAAAGGCATACTCGACGACCCTATTCTAAAGCAGTTTCTCCCGTCGAAAGAGGAACTACTACTTGATCCTCAATTTACTATTGATCCTATAGGTGATTTAAAGAGCGTCCGCAGCGAAAAACTTTTGCATAAATATCATGGCCGAGCACTTCTTCTTTGCACAAGCGCCTGCGCGATGCATTGTCGCTATTGTTTTCGGCAGAATTTCCCCTATGAAACGCGCATCTTAGATTACTCAAAAGAGCTAAAAATCATTGCTAAAGACAGGTCTATTAAAGAGATAATACTAAGCGGTGGCGATCCTTTATCCCTTAGCGATGAACGTCTTAAAAATCTTATTTTATCTCTAGATGCTATTAAGCATCTAAAAATTCTCCGCTTTCACACGAGATTTCCAATTGGTATTCCGGAAAGAATCTCGGAAACTTTTCTTACCCTCCTTCAAAATTTACGTCTGCAGGTAGTTTTTGTAATTCACACCAATCACAAAAACGAACTCGATTCGGATATTTTCGGGGCGTTGAAGGCGGTCCAAAGACTTGGAGTTCCCGTTCTTTCTCAAACTGTTCTATTAAAAGGAATTAACGATAATCTTAGGGCTCTTACAGAGCTTTTTGAAGCCCTTATTAGAAACGGAATTATCCCCTACTATCTCCATAAGCTTGATCGAGTATGGGGGGCCACTCACTTTGAAGTACCTAAAGAAAAAGGATCTCAGCTCATCAAAAATCTACGGGCAACTCTTCCTGGATATGCAGTGCCAAGATATGTCGAAGAAATTGCTGGAGAAAAGAGCAAAACAATTATCAAGTAGTAGCCTACATACGACTCATCGTCTTAAGCCCAAGAATATAGAGCCCCTTTTCTAATATGCGGGAAGTCAATTCAGAAAGAAGAAGACGACTAGCTTCTTCAGGACTTGATACTACTTGACAATCACGAAAAAATGCATGAAATTTTTCACTTAACTCATAGAGATATTCTGCTAAACGATGTGGTAAAAGATCTCTTTCGATCATCTCTAAAGTTTCTACAAATTGAAGAATATGCAATCCTAAAGCAATCTCTGATGGATGTTTTAGCGTAATAGATGCATTAAGACCATCAATGGATTTATTCACCTTTCTCTTAATTCCCTGAATGCGGACATAAGCATATAGAAGAAAGGCCGCAGTATTCCCCTCAAATTTAAGCATCCGCTCATAACTAAACACATAGTCTTTATTTCTATGGCACGAAAGATCAGCATACTTAATTGCATCAACGCCTAATACTTTTGCAAGTTCTGATATTTCCTCTTGTGAGGCATCTTCTAATCGCGCGCGGAGAGTAACTTTTGCATAATCGATCGCTTTTTCAATCAAATCAATCAGCTTTTCTGTCTCACCTGACCTTGTTTTAAATTTTTTCCCGTCGGGACCAAGTACAACGCCAAAAGTTACGTGATCAAATTGCACGTGCTTGTTCTCAAAAAACCCCGCCTTAGTTGCGGCATCCACAATCATTTGAAAGTGAAGTCTCTGCCCGGCATCTGTTACAACAATAATCCGATCCGCTTTTTCCCTATTTATTCGCTGATACATTGCAGCCATATCTGTTGTGGAATAATTATATCCCCCATCTGACTTTTGAATGATCATCGGCAAGGGGTTTCCCTCTTGATTCTTATACCCTTCTAAAAAAATACATTTTGCGCCGCCAGAAAGCGTTACTAGATTTTTTTCTTCTAAAAGCTGCACAATTTTTGGAAGAGCTTCATTATAGCTCGATTCACCCCGTTTTTCTAAGCTTACATCCAAAAGATCATAAATTTCTTGATAGGCCCTCTCAGAAATTTCACAGATTTTTTTCCAAGCATCAAAAGTGCTTTTTTCTTTTGCCTGCAGATTGATAACCTCAAGCTGCGCTTTTTTCTTGAATACAGGATCTGCATCAAAAGTCTGCTTGGATGCGCGATACCATTGCATCAGAAGGGGGAGATCCGCGCTTTGTTTTCCCGTAAGCACCTCTGGAACAAATTCTTTAAGATAGGCAATGAGCATTCCAAATTGAGTGCCCCAATCTCCAATATGATTCAGGCGAAGCACATCATGTCCTAAAAATTCAAAGTACCTTGCAAGGGACTCTCCAATAATTGTAGATCGAAGATGTCCTACGTGAAGCTCTTTAGCAATATTTGGTGAAGAAAACTCTACAATGATTTTTTTTTTCTCGCGCGGAAAAGGAACTCCCAATCTAGGGTCATTAAATATCCCTCTTAGCGCTTTTGAAAGATAGTCCGGCTCAAGTGTAATATTGATGAATCCTGGTCCCGCAATTTCCAGGGAATAAATCATCTCATCTTTATCTCGTGACAAAACGGAAACGATTTTTTCTGCAATAAGTCGGGGGGAGATTTTTAAAATTTTGGAGAGTTTTAAAGAGCTATTACACTGGTAATGCCCGAATTTTTCACTTGTCGCCTGAGTCACTTCAGCAGGAAGAGCTACATCTAATAAACTGTTACTTTCTGGAAATGCAGCCTTTATTGCAGCAGACGCCTTCTCTTGCAAAGTTTGATGGATCGATTTCATATGCACAAACTTTTTAAAAAGCCCCCTTCAAACAAAAGCATGCTTAAACCGAATGATGAAACTTAAGCTTTTCGACACGTCTTCCAACACTATACTTCAGTCTATAATCGGCAAAGGAGACCGCCGCTTGATGCGAAGAACATTTATTATTTTCAGCAATGTTATAAATAGTTAAAAGTTGATCATAAATTTGATTTACTTTTTTTAGAGAACTTTGTGATCGATACCCCACAGTGTCAAGTTCGCAAAGAACGTTGATCAGCCCACCTGCATTAATTACAAAATCGGGAGCATAAAGAATCCCTCTTGCAAAGAGTCTTTCTGCATCTGCATCTTCAAGAAGTTGATTATTAGCACACCCTGCAATCGCTTTGCATTTTAACTGAGGAATAGAGCGGGCATTCAAAATGCCACCAAGTGCACACGGAACAAGCACATCGCACTCCACTTTTAATATATCATCTGGCGCAACAATTTTTGCAGAATATTTGTATGCAAGCTTGGCAGTTTTCACAGGATCGATATCAGAAATGATTAAATCTGCTCCATGCCAATACAAATGCTCAAGTATCTTTTGCCCTACTTGGCCAAGTCCTTGGACAGCTACTTTTTTTCCGTGCACGGAGTCACTTCCAAAGAGCTTTTGTAAAACCGACTGAATACCGCGAAAAGTTCCCCATGCTGTATAAGGACTTGGATCTCCACTACTTTTTTCATGGGAAAGTCCAACAACGTATTTTGTCACACCACTGATAATCCCCACATCTTCTGTCGTACAACCCACATCTTCAGCACAAATATACTGTCCATTTAGCTCTTCAACGGCCCTTCCAAAAGATTCAAGCATTGCTTTTGTCTTTCCTTTTATAGGATCTGCGATAATCACACTTTTACCACCACCGAGCCCAGAATTTGTAACCGCTGATTTATAGGTCATCCCTTTCGACAAACGGAGCGCATCCGTTAAGGCTTCCTCGAAATGACTATACATTTTAATTCGAGTACCCCCTAAAGCTGGCCCCATCACAGTATTATGAATCGAAATAATCGCTTGCAAGCCGCAACTTTCATCCGTAACCTTTACTACTTTTTCATATCCTGGAATTTTGATCTCTTCTAACTTAGGACTCATAATTAACCCTTAATTTGTTATCAATCTGAATTAGGAAGCAGAAAACAACCTTGCTGCTTTTAGCTTCAACGTCTTTTGCTTATATACAAACCGAATCAACCTTTGGGTTTTTTCCTGTGTCAGACAACCAATTTTTAGATTCTCTTGCATTGCCCCTATCCATAAATAGGAGCTGCTTCAGAGAGTCTAAACCTTGGCTCCTGACTTTAGAAAAAACCCAAGTCTTGAATCGGTATGTGTATAAAAAATTCTTTGTTCTAAAAATCCATCTGTAGTTGAATTTTTGGAGTTATACACTAACCGAATCAACCGATGAAAATAAAATGAAACTCATATACTAACAAGTTTAAAATGCCAAAAAATTAAATTTCCGGAGAAAGTTTTTAACAATCATTTCCAAAACGCTCAATATAAAGAATGATACTAGCACTAATTAGGTTGCAAAATCAACTAAATCTTTTTTTTCTAAATATCCACAAACTAAATTCACCTATCTCAAAAATTGATTCTTTGGTTCTTCTCACAAAAATTGGGGTCTAAAAAATTTATTTAAAGCAAGCTCACTAAAAGGGAACTCTCTATAGAATCCAACCCCTAAGTCTTTGCAGCTCTTTTCATCAAACTTCGCACCCCTGTAAGTTGCCTATACTCAGACATATTCTAGTTTGCAAAATTACAAAACTACATAATTTGATAGAAACTCTTCGAAAAATACAAAACATGTGACTTTCTAGAACACCCGCCTAAACGAATCATTGGTTGA